>JAYVBN010000407.1:0-3983 GCA_043750455.1 Bacteroidia bacterium
CCATCCGAAATGCCAGACTCAACACGGATGAAGTTTATTGAAGAACCTTATATATCGGCACAGATTATTTCAAAGTCAGACTACATCGGTCCAATTATCAGTTTGTGCATGGACAAACGTGGTGTGATCAAAAACCAGGTGTATTTGACTTCTGATCGTGTTGAGTTAGGTTTTGAAATGCCGCTGTCTGAGATTGTTTTTGACTTCTTTGATAAATTAAAAACGATTTCAAAAGGCTACGCTTCACTGGACTATCATTTGATTGGCTTCCGCGAAGGCGACATGGTGAAGCTCGATGTGATGTTGAATGGCGATAAGATAGATGCGCTTTCCGCGATTGTTCACAGAACCAAGTCTCAGGATTGGGGAAGAAGACTTTGCGAAAAATTAAAAGAACTGATTCCGCGCCAGCAATTTGAAATTGCGATACAGGCTGCGATCGGACAAAAAATCGTATCGCGCGAAACAGTGAAGGCATTGCGCAAAAACGTGTTAGAGAAATGTTATGGCGGAGATATTTCGCGTAAGCGTAAACTGTTGGAGAAACAGAAGAAAGGGAAGAAGCGTATGAGGCAAGTGGGCAATGTTGAAATTCCGCAGGAAGCGTTTATGGCTGTGTTGAAGATTGATTAAATGAATTGATTAAAAAACCTTGGCTCAATTGGTCAATATAAAAAAATCAATTTAAGTCAAAGATTATTCATGGTCGCTTTTTGTAGGACATTTGGTAATTGAAAAATTATTAAAAGCATGTTACATAAAGCATAATCACCAACACCCATTAATGATTCATAATTTAGTTAAGTTGGCTGAAACCTCTGGCATGTCTCCAACGGAGAGTCAGAAAGAACTATTCACAGAAATAACTTCTTTTAATCTCAGTACGAGGTATGACGATTATAAAAAATCATTTTATGTGAAATGCACACCAGAATATACAAAGGAGTGGATGAAACATATTAAACAAATTCGGAAATGGATAAAAGAGGAGCACTTAAAATAGCAAAGCATTTTTTGCGTGGGTTACCCCCTGAGTATTCAACAAAAAAGGCATACTTATTTGGCTCGTATGCAAAGGGGACAGCGCACAGGGACAGTGATATTGATATTGCTCTGATTTTACCAGAATGTGAAAACCTTTTTGATATCCGCGTTGGATTGATGCAGATCAGTCGAAAGATTGACTCATCAATAGAGCCTCATCCGATGGCTGAAATGGATTTTGAAGAAGGTAATTCTCTGGCTGAAGAGATAAAGAAATATGGGATTCCATTATGACAGAGACACAAACATATACCCTCATCGATGGCAAGAAAATTTCTACCGATATTAAAGGTGAAATTTCTGCCAAGGTTGCCGAGCGCAAAAAGCTAGGAAAGAAGATTCCGCACCTTGCTATTATTCTGGTAGGCGATGATGGAGCTAGTCAAACGTATGTGGATCACAAAGTAAGGGCCTGTAAGGAAGTTGGATTTCATTATACCATGATGCGCTTTGCCGATACTATCAGCGAAGAAAAACTAATGAAGCACATCGATCACGTCAACAACGATGAGGATGTTGATGGATTCATTGTACAGCTTCCCTTGCCAGTTCATATTTCTGTTGAACGTATTACAGAAAAGATAAGATCAGATAAAGATGTTGACGGATTCACCAATCATAATTTTGGAAGTATCATTTCAAAAAGTCCATTGATTATGCCGGCCACACCATTTGGTGTAATGGAATTGCTGAGAAGATATTCGATTGAAACAGAAGGAAAGAATTGTGTAATCGTTGGCGCAAGTCGCCTGGTAGGGGCTCCACTTAGTATGATGTTGGTAGAACAGGGGCATGCAACGGTAACTATTTGCAGTAAGTACACTCAGAATCTTTCTTCCATAACACGTCTTGCAGATATTTTAATTGTGGCTGTAGGAAAGCCAGGTTTAATTTCGGCAGACATGGTAAAAAAGGGTGCCGTTGTAATTGATGTAGGCACAACTCGGGTGGAAGGCCCGCAATTCAAAAACGGATATGCCATAAAGGGCGATGTTGACTTTAAAGAAGTTGCCCCGAAGACTTCATTTATTACGCCCGTTCCTGGTGGTGTTGGCCCAATGACAATCGCTTCACTTTTATTGAATACATTAAGGGCAACGGAAAATCGTAACCCTTAATTGTTAGTTCATTATTCGTAATTCAACGTTCAAGATTCAAAATTGAATTTGTAAAAGGATGACTATTGTTTCAAATCTTAAACCTGAAACCCTGAACATGAATCTTCCATTGATGGAAGATTTCTACACCATTCAAGGTGAAGGATTTTATCAGGGTTATGCGGCATACTTTCTCCGCTTGGGTGGTTGCGATGTGGGTTGTGTTTGGTGCGATGTGAAGGAATCATGGGATGCTGCTGCACATCCAAAAGTAAAAGTTTCAGAGATGGCTCAACACGCTAAAGCGAGTGGTGCTACGATTGTTGTTGTAACAGGCGGTGAACCGGCCATGTATGATCTTTCGAATTTGACAGATGCATTGAGAAGTGCGGGGTTGCAAACAAACATTGAAACTTCCGGAGCATATCCGATTACCGGCAGTTGGGATTGGGTTTGTTTCTCTCCTAAGAAATTTAAAACTCCTGACCCGTCTGTTTACGACAAAGCTGATGAGCTAAAGGTTATCGTCTATAATAAAAGTGATTTTAGTTGGGCGGAAGAGTTTGCTCAAAAAGTAAGGCCGGATTGCAAACTGTTTCTCCAGCCAGAATGGTCAAAAGAGAAAGAGATGATTCCACTTATTATTGACTGTGTTAAGAGCAATCCTAAATGGAGAATTTCGCTGCAAGTTCACAAGTACATGAATATTCCCTAGTTACTTTGCGTCCTTAGCGACTTTGCGTGAAAGAAATTACAATTGAATTTATTCAACAACTCAATGCCTGGGGCACCCAAAAAATACCCTTCCTGTTTATGGTGGATTTTGAGATGCAAAAGCCACAGACATGGAAACTTTCGGATGTTGATCCATCTGAGATAAAATATAATATTCATGGTTTTACGAATGTGCCGATCGGACATCACCAATCGAGGGTTGGTAACATCAAGGTATTAGCAAATTCTTTTGAAGAATATGAAAAGAAATTCAACCTCGTTTTTGAGCAGTTAAAATATGGATATTCTTTTCTGGTCAACTTAACAGATAAGACCAGGATTGAAACGGAGTTTTCACTGTCTTTCTTGTTTGAGCAAAGTAAAGCACGCTACAAACTTTTGTTTAAAGATGAGTTTCTGGTTTTCTCACCCGAAATTTTTGTGCAAATAAGGGAAGGTAAACTATTTTCATTCCCCATGAAGGGAACTATTGACGCAAATATTCCACAGGCAAAAGAAAAGATACTTAACGACCCAAAGGAATTGGCCGAACATATTACTATTGTAGACCTCATTCGAAACGACATTAGTCAGGTGGCATCGAATGTTATGGTAAAGCGATTTCGATACATTGAAGAAATAAGGACACACGAAAAAAATCTGCTGCAGGTAAGCTCTGAAATTGTTGGCGATTTAACATCCGATTACTCATCACGCATAGGGGATTTGATTTTATCACTTTTGCCTGCCGGGTCAGTAAGCGGTGCACCAAAATCAAAAACAGTTGAAATCATCCGAACAGCAGAGCAGGAAAAGCGAGGATATTACACCGGAGTTTTTGGCTACTTTGATGGCGTTAACCTGGATAGTGGTGTAATGATTCGTTACATAGAAAGAAGTGGTGATAAATTGTTTTATCGAAGTGGTGGAGGAATAACAACTCAAAGTAATGCGAGGGCAGAGTATCAGGAACTAATTGATAAGGTGTATGTCCCAATTGATTGAAAGCATAAAGCTCCTGGACGGTCGATTCAATAATCTACGCTATCATGAACAGCGCATGGCTCATTCCTTAAAAAAATTGTATGGAGTTATTGAACAGACTAACCTGTTAGAATTGCTGGATAC
>JAYVBN010000408.1:0-2472 GCA_043750455.1 Bacteroidia bacterium
AATTTGTATAAGCCGTTTCCCCTTAAAGTTACCCTGTGAAAGAAGTCACAAAAATATTTTTTACTGGTAATCAGGGAATTTGATTTTTACACAGTCTCAAAAACGCGCGCCAGGTTCCAGAGTTTCAAAGGGGCGCCAGAAGTGTCCAGGTCATTCGAACTAAGGCATCTAAAATTCAATGCAGCACTATACTTAATGATGAATTAACTACCTGAAGGTTCTTTGTTATCAAATAATTGAAATATCAAGGCCAACGAAACTACAATCACACAACCGATGATATTGTAATACAGAAAGGCAAGCTCTTCGTAGAAATAAAAGTAACAAGCTAATACAGACGCTTCGGCAATAATTGCAGCTATGAATACCGCGTTGCTCTTCACCTGCTTTATATAAAATGCAACGAGAAAAATTCCGAGTATGGTTCCATAAAACAAAGACCCAACAATATTCACAAACTGAATAAGATTCTCAGCAAAGTTGGCGAGTGCGGCAAACACCATCGCAATAACCGCCCATAGTACGGTAAAGTATTTTGAGGCATTCAGATAATGTAGTGGCGAAGCTTCTGGTTTGAAAGATCTTTTATAAATATCCACCGTTGTGGTAGACGCTAATGCATTTAGCTCTGAAGCCATGGATGACATGGCAGCAGAGAACATTACAGCTAATAACAAACCAATAATACCGTGCGGCAGATAATGCAAAACAAAATTCAAAAAAATGTAATCACGGTCTTGTGTTTTAGCACCTGGAATCGCAGCAGCAATCTTTGTTTTTACATCCTTCCTGATTTGAGTTTCTCGCTCTTTAATGCGGTTATAAGAAGCTTTTGATTCTTCCTTTAACTTTTCATCTTCCTGCTGGATACCTTTCACAAGTCCATCCACCGCAACTTGCTTCTCGGCATACAATATATTGTACTGGTTCTCTAGCACGCGAAGTGAATCTGCCTGACTAGTTTGCATAGCTTCATCCTTCAGCGTTTGATTGTGAAACACAGGGGGTTGAACAAACAGATAAAAAACAAAGACTAACACGCCAATGAACAGAATAATAAATTGCATGGGAATTTTAAGGAGCCCATTCATGATCAATCCCATCCGGCTTTCGCGAATGGATTTTCCACCGAGGTAACGAGCCACCTGCGATTGATCTGTGCCGAAATAGGAAAGAAATAGAAAAGTGGAAGCAATCAAACCTGACCAAATATTAAATCGATCGTTCCAACTAAAATTAGTCGTTACAATATTGAGTTTGCCCAACTCGCCTGCAATACCTATTGTATCTCCAAACGAAACGTGATCAGGAATCAAACGATAGGCAATAACTCCAGCCAGCAGCATACCGCCCATGATAATCGTCATTTGCTGTCGTTGCGTAAGGCTAACGGCTTTGGTGCCACCAGAAACGGTATACACAATCACCAACCCGCCAATCAGAAAGGTGGTAACAAATATATTCCATCCAAGAATTGTTGAAAGGACTAATGCTGGCGCAAACAAGGTAATACCAGCAGATAATCCGCGAAGAAGTAAAAACAGAATTGCAGCTAATGTCCTCGTCTTTAAATCAAATCTTGTTTCCAGATATTCATAGGCGGTGTACACCTTCAACCGGTAATAAATCGGAACCATAGTTACCGAAATGATGATCATGGCCAACGGTAATCCAAAATAGAATTGAAGGAACCTCATGCCATCCTCAATTGCCTGACCAGGTGTGGACAGAAACGTAACAGCACTTGCCTGGGTAGCCATAATGGAAACACCGATCATCCACCACTTCATGGTGTTATCTCCTTTCAGATAACTTTCGATGTTTTTAGAGCCTCTTGTTTTCCAGACACCATAAGAGACAATAAAAAAGATCGTACCGAAAAGGATTACCCAGTCTAGTATGTTCATGCAAATCTTGAAGTAAGTAGTGCAAAAAGTATCACTTGAATCCCCATCACTCCTAGCACCAACCAGTACCAGCTATTCCAAGTATTGAAAACAGGCGGCTTTTCGTCAGGGATTTCAGACATTACTTGGATGCTTTAATTTTTTGACCCAGTGGTTTCTTTGGATTCTTTAATGAAGTCAGATTCGCAAAGAGTTTGTACGCACCCGAAACACCCTCGGGCAACTCACGAAAAAATGATAGCCCCGTATACACATAATGTCCTTCTCCGTACTTAGCCACCAATAGGGCTCCATCACGCGCCTTTTCTCCAGTATCATTGGAAGACAAAATTGCTTCAAAGTTTGAATCCCATGTATCGGGAAAGTAAAGACCCCGCTCCTGCACCCATCCCTCAAAATCTCTAGCCGTTATTTTGTTAGGGTAATTCAAAACAGGATGATCTGGTTTCAAAATGCGTACTTCGCTGTTTTCTTCTGTAACCCGATCCCGGCTAAGGGTCATCGGGAATGGAGAGAACTTATCTTTATCAATTTCATAATCATTGTTGGTATTGTATTGCACCAC
>JAYVBN010000409.1:0-2333 GCA_043750455.1 Bacteroidia bacterium
TTTCCATAACTGCTAAATCGAGAATTGAGGTTATTGGAGGTTGCCTGGTAAGTAGCAATTGGCAGCGTAACCGAATTACCGGTTCCATACACCCACACCATTGAAAAATCCATCCGCTTATTCCATTCGTGTGTAAGGGCCACACTTACATCGTGGCGTCTGTCATATCTGTAGGGATACTCTTTCCCAAAATTTAATTCATCAAATTGGCGCACAGCCTTCGATAACGTGTAGCCCACCCAACCCGTAACAGCTCCTGTTTTTTTCTGTACAAGTACCTCTGCTCCATAACTTTTGCCCTGCCCATTGGTAGCCACTTTATCTTGCCAATCTCCTTCAATGTCAAAGTAACTTGCCCCATCTTTATATTCGATCAGGTTAGTCATTTTTTTATAGTATCCTTCCAGGCTGAATTCATATTGCGATTTGTAGGTCTTTGCAAATCCAATTGCAACTTGATTTGCTTGCTGAGGTTTTATGCGCGCTGTGCTGGGCACCCATAAATCAGTTGGCAATCCAATACCCACGTTAGAAAGTAAATGTATGAACTGGGTCATGCTGGAATAAGATGCTTTAAAAGAAAGATCATCTGTTAACAGCAATCGCGATGAGATGCGAGGCTGTACCGAATAGTACCATTCATTTTCAACGGCAAAAGCAGAAGCATGAACACCCGCATTTATCTTAAAGCGTTTACTGATTTTCCAATCATCTTCTACATAAGCAGCTGCTTCATATGCACTGGTGACCTTAGCGCCAACTGTAGTATCACCGTCAATTGACGAGCGAAAAGCCAGGACGCCAGGCGAAAATTGATGCCAGATATTGTTTACCCCGAAGCGGATGAAATGATCAGGATTCGGCAAATAATCAAAATCAATTTTAGCAGCCCAATCGCGAATGCCTGAATGATATTTGATTCCAGAGTAGGTAATCTCTTCAGGCAAGTTAGGTGTAGACCGTGTCTCTTTATATTGTTGCGCTATATCAAAAAGATATCGGCTGTAAGTAGCGGTAACGTTGCTGAACAGTTTAGGTCCAAACACATGATTCCATCGCGCGGCTGTAATCACATTGCCCCATTTTAAGCTGAACTCATCATTGCTACTCCTGGTCGTTGTGTCGTATCTGTCCGTATATTTAGATTTTGCGTAAGCCTTATCATCTCCAAAATAAGTGCTGAGAAAAATGCGGTTTCCTGGATTGATGATGTGGTTCAGTTTCAAATTAAGATCGTAGAAGTAATATCCTCCACTCGCTTGGCTGCCTTGTTTTCTCGCCTGGCTTCGAATGATGGGTTGGGCAAGTATATCAATGTAAGTGCGTCTGGCGGAAACGATAAATGATGTTCGGTCTTTGATGATAGGACCTTCAACAGTCACTTTCGAGGAGATAAGACCGATAGATCCCTCTCCTTTTACTTTTTTCATGTTGCCTTCTTTCATATTTATATCGATCACTGATGAAAGACGACCGCCATAGCGCGCGGGGAAGCCGCCTTTGATCAACTCAACATGGTTGATAGCATCGGCATTGAAGACAGAGAAGAAACCAAATAAATGGGAAGCATTGTAAATGGGAACGCCATCTAACAACATCAGATTCTGATCGGGGCCCCCACCGCGCACATAAAGACCGGTACTCCCTTCGTTGCCGGATTGCACGCCTGGCATCAGTTGAAGTATTTTTAGAATATCTGTTTCGCCCATAAAGGCTGGCAAGGCTTTGATCTGTTCGATGGGAACACTTAATGTACTCATCTTGGTTGATTCATGAATAGGATCTGCCTTGGTGCCACTTATAACAACTTCATTTAGTACTGTTGAACTCTGTAAGTTGATAGTGATGACAGTATCGCGTCTTAGAAAAAACCGTATTGTTGTTGGTTGATAGCCAACATAACTATAGAGCAGTGTGATAGAATCTTTTGGTAGGGTTAGACTATAGAAACCATGCGTATTAGCAGAACTACCTGACGAAGTTTTTGGATGAATAAGCGTTGCGCCAATAAGGCTCTCCCCTGTTTCTGCGTCTTTTATATATCCGCTAATGGTGAATTTTTGTGCATGAGATAGACATGACAATAGAATCAATGAAACAAAGCCAATTGTTTTTCTCATGCAGGTTAGGCTGATACACGTATGTTAACGCTCAATCTTTTTTCTTATTGTCTATTTACCATCCCTACAATTTTAATAATCGATTAATTTGTGGTGTATGATGAATTATATGCTCCTGAAAGAACATCAACGCATGTTGAATATTTAAACGCCCGGCTCTGACGTGTTTGTAAATTTTCTTTTTGATCTGTGTATCATCAAATTTCTCTAACA
>JAYVBN010000410.1:0-8361 GCA_043750455.1 Bacteroidia bacterium
TTTCCGTTGTATAGGGATCAATCGTATCTCAGGCGTTTTTGAGTGACTGTTTGACCAGTTCTTCTAAACTAACTGTATTTCCTGATTTTTTCAGGACAGTGTCAATGCTTTTCTCGGCTGCAGCTTTGCTGATGCCAAGAGTCATTAACGCACCTAACGCCTCCTGGCGCATAGTATTGTGGGCAAAACCGGTAATTCCAGGAATTTCTTCGGCTCCTTTTTTGAATTTATCTTTTAACTCAAGGATCAGGCGCTGGGCCGTTTTTCCACCTATGCCTTTTACGGCCTGAAGAGTGGCAGCATCTTCACGAATGATAGCATTTCTTAATTCTGTTGTAGTCAAATAAGAGAGTACCACCATAGCAGTGTTGGGACCCACACCGTTTACCGAAATCAGGTTTTGAAACATACTTTTTTCGGCATCCGATGAAAATCCATAAAGAATTTGGGCATCTTCGCGCACATGCATATGCGTGGATAGCTTGATAGCCTCCTTGTCTTTGATTTCCGAAAAAGTATTCAGCGAAATGCTCACATGATACCCAACACCATTCACGTCAATGATGACAAAGGTGGGTTCTTTGTGTGCCAGCTTTCCATGGAGATAAGCAATCATGAATTTGATTTGAAGACCTGCCTACCGCAGGCAGGTTTGAAAATTAATCAATTTGAAAATTAAATTCAGCGACATATTACAAATCGCGTCATCTTAATTTTAGAAAATTAAATTCATTTTCAAATTCTTTAACTAAGCGATTTCGTATTCTACCTTAGCCGGATTTTTCATTTTCTTCGAGGCATCCAGTATTTCAATTCCAACGATGGAGCCTTGTTTATCATAGTCAAGTATGATCCCTGGCTTGTCTTCATCGCTTTCCTTTATTTTGTTTTTACTAAAAGAAATGTAAAGTATGTCTACTTCCCTATTATATTTTACCTTCATAATACTTCTTAATTTTAGATGTCTTATAAACCGTAATGATAACCTGTGGATCTTTTTTGTAATTGACAAAGATACGAATTAGTGAACGCCCATCATCTATAACTGATTGATACACTTTTTTGCCCTCTTCTGTTCTCACTTGAATTGGGTTCAATAAAATCTTTTTAACAATTTCCTTCGAAATGCCCCGTAACTCCATTTGCTCAAGAGCATGTTTTGAGAATTTGAAAGTCAGGCCTTTCTCCATTTCTAGATGAACCTATTAATTATTCTCAAGTAGTTTCATCACCAAACCAGGCATACCGCAGACAGGTTTTCAAATTGTTAAATATGTTCGTTTATTTCTTGCAACTGTGCATCCACCACTGCGATGGCCGCCATGTTTACGATTTCACGGATTGAACTTCCAAGTTGCAAGATGTGAACTGGCTTTTTCATGCCCAACAGGATTGGTCCGATGGCTTCAGCCCCTCCAATTTCCATTAATAATTTATACGCAATGTTGCCCGAAGCAAGATTAGGGAAGATAAGCGTGTTAGCACCTTCCTTTGCTAAGGAGCTAAACGGATAATTTTCTTTTTGTAAATCGATATTCAATGCAACGTTTGCCTGAATGTCTCCTTCAATAATCAGATCAGGATATTTTTCTTTTGCCATACGAACGGCCTCACGTGTTTTATCAGGAACATCCCCTTTGCTTGATCCAAAATTTGAGTAGGATAACATGGCCACTCGAGGTTCGTAATCAAAAAACTTTACTCCGCGTTTAGCCAACCCAATAATGCCCACCAGTTCATCGGCTGTGGGGTCTACGTTAACAGTACAATCCGCAAAAAAGAAATTTCCTTTTTTATTCATAATGATGTACATCCCCGCAACCCTCTTCACTCCGGGGGCCATTCCAATAATCTGTAATGATGGTAAGATAGTTTTGGAATAATCTTTTGTGAGACCTGATACCAAAGCATCGGCTTCACCAAACTCTACCATCATGGCACCAAATCCATTGCGATCGCGCATCACGCGATTGGCATCATAAATTGTTGCACCCTTGCGCTGCCTGTTTTTATAATAATGCTGCGCATATTTTTCTGTCAACTCTTTTTCTTCGCGTGGATCTACAATTTTACACTCTTCCAGTTCAAGGCTATATTCTTTGATCAACCGCTCGATTTCGGATCGGTTGCCCAATAAAATTGGTTTTGCTATCCCCTCATCCTGCAAGGCTTGTGCAGCTTTCAGAATTTTATGATTGTCGGCCTCTGCAAAGACTACCCGCTTCGGATTTTTCTTAGCAAGGTCAATTATTCGAGAAGTGAGTTTGTCATCGATTCCGATTCTCTTCAATAAATCCTGATGATATTTTCCCCAGTCGGTAATCGGGTTAGTCGCCATGCCGGAATCCATTGCAGCTTTTGCAACAGCGGGGGATATGGTTGTAATCAACCGCGGATCAAGAGGCTTAGGAATAAGATACTGTCTGCCGAATTGGATTTTCGTATCACCGTAGGCCTTAATGACCATTTCGGGCACTGGTTCCTTGGCAAGGATGGATAATGCTTTCACTGCAGCAAGTTTCATCGCCTCATTTATTTCGGTGGCTCGTACATCCAATGCACCTCGAAAAATGTAGGGGAAACCAAGCACGTTGTTTACTTGGTTAGGATGATCTGAGCGGCCAGTAGCCATGATCAAATCAGGACGGGTTTTCATGGCCACATCATAGGCAATCTCCGGATTAGGATTTGCCAATGCAAAAACAATTGGATCGTTGGCCATGTTGAGAATATCCTGCGGAGTAAGAATATCAGCTTTCGATAAGCCAATGAAAACATCAGCTCCTTTAATCGCTTGTTGCAGTGTGCTCACATCTCTTGCCGTTGCAAATTCAGCTTTGATGGGATCAAGTTGATCGCGATCTATCCGTATGACCCCCTGACTGTCGCACATGATCAGATTTTCGCGTGTTAACCCCAGCGAGAAATATAATTTAGTACAAGAAACGGCAGCGGCCCCGGCTCCATTCACCAGGACAACAATCTCATCCATTTTTTTACCAACGATTTCCAATGCATTGAGCAGGGCAGCACTGGAGATGATGGCTGTACCATGCTGGTCGTCATGCATGATGGGAATGTTCATCTTTTCGCGAAGCTCTGTTTCAATTTTGAAACACTCTGGAGCTTTGATGTCTTCCAAATTGATACCACCAAAAGTAGGCTCAAGTGATTTTACAATTTTTATAAATGCATCTGGATCATATTCGTCTATCTCAATATCAAAAACATCAATACCCGCAAACTTTTTGAAAAGCACACCTTTGCCTTCCATTACAGGCTTTGATGCTTCCGGACCGATGTTACCAAGGCCTAATACAGCGGTACCGTTAGATATTACCGCAACCAGATTTCCTTTGGCCGTGTATTTATATACATCTTCTTTGTTGGCGGCAATCTCCTTACATGGCTCGGCCACACCAGGTGAATATGCGAGTGCCAGGTCAAGTTGAGTGCTTAACGTCTTGGTGGGTACTACTTCAATTTTTCCGGGTTGGCCTTGTGAGTGATAATCAAGTGCATCCTGCTTGCGAATCTTTATAGACATAGATTTGGGTTTGACCTTTTGACCGACAAGCAATTTACAATTAAATGTCAAAATTCTGAGTAGCTCCAAAGACCAGAGTTACTACATGCCCATTCTGCTGTACTAATTTTAATGATACCTATTTAGCTTTAGATGCTGGCAATTGATCACTTGTTTTAAATGTAAATAAAATTGTTTCCAACTCCCGCATGATCTCACGCTGGCTTCGGCTTGGGCTAAACGTAAAACCTTCCAGATAGTAGAAGTATCCGGTTGCTTCGTCCACCAGTGAGTAGCTTACAAATGGCCCACCCATTGAGTAATTATTCGCGCGCCACAGTCCCCTGGTCTCCATACAAAAATGGTTATTGAAATTAATCTGTCGCGATTCAACCGGAACGAAGGGAACTGTTGTTTCCGTGATCAGATAGGAATCACTTACTTCGGGATCTTCAAATAAATACTTCTTGCAAATCTCATCCCTAAATTTGATAATGCTGTCCCTTTTGAATTGTTCTGGTGATGAATATTTTTTACGCGCGATGAAGATATCTTTATCATCCCTGGGGTTGATTTGCCTCACCCACACAAAATCCTTTTCATTGATAACCAACTTATAGCCAAAAGGAATTTGAAGGTCGGCTTGCATATTTTTCTTCATCCAATCACTTAAGCCTTTCAATTGGCCCGACTTAAGCAAGGATTTTGTAAGGCGATCTCGCTCTGTCTTATCAAAATAATCAACTAATTGTTGGCGGTTCTTTCTAATGTTAGCGATCAGCTCTTTTTCATCATTTCCAAACAAATACATGACCTCCTGACCTTTGGCAAACACATTTTTCGATGTGGTAACATAAAGAGCGGGGTCAACTTTTATCTTTTCAATGAAGTCAGGTGTAAAAATCTTTTTTATAATGTTTGCTCCGTGTGATCGCTTATCAAGCGTGGTAGCAAATATTAAATTTCTTCTTTGCTTAAGTATAAAATTTAGCTTACGCGGATCAATCCAATGCATGTTATAGGTATATTCAGTTCTGGGAAGTCCTCGCATTTCTGCATTAAAAGTAGAGTCCAGTAACCTCCCAAGGGAGCCTCTCCATTGAAGCGAATCCATTACCAGATACATATCTCCAGAGATGCCCGCAGCCTGAGGTAGATTTTCACTCTTTTTATCTGAGCAGGAAATAAGTGATCCTGTAATGATTAGTACAAATAAGATTTTTTTCATCAGGCAAGGATAGCGCGTTGCGCCCTATAATTCAAAATAACAAAGAAGGTCACAGATTGATTTGGTAATTCTGTTTTTGAATCGGAAAACTTACCCAACAATCAACTTTTGACCTGGCTGAAGCTTAGTGGTTTTAAGATTATTCAGAATTTTAATTTTTTCAATAGTGAGCCCTTGAAATTTCTTAGCAATATCCCACAAAGAATCACCAGGCTGTACCGTATAGACCTTACCCTGAACAGAAGTTACAATTTCTGTAGTTGTCTTGGGTGTTTTGTACGAGGCATTTGCCGAAGCGGGTAATACCCAAATTTTTAATCGTTGTCCCGTATAAATAGTATTGCCACTCAGATTATTCCACCCTTTTATTTCGTCCACTCTTACATGATGCCGTTCGGAAATTAAACCGATCACATCTCCCGACTTGACAGTATAAGAAACAGCTTCCCTACCGTAAATGTTTCCAGTTGCTTTTTGGGCAATTGTTTCAATTTCCTTCCGCCCAACCCTTGAAGCTGAGTCGAGGATAGATAGTCTGTTCATCTCCAGATTTAACTTGGAGTGTAAAGGAATTTTTATGGTGTATGTTTTTCCTGTTTCCGGTATGACATTGCGCTGTACGGATGGATTTAGTTTCTGCAAATCCTCTACGCAAGTACCTGTAAGATTGGCGAATGTTTCGAAGTGAAGGAATTTTTTTATCTGCAGCGTGTCATGTGTCAACAACTCCTCACGAGCAGTTTCAATTATATTATGCTCAGCAGTATAGTTCATAGCATAGATGATGGCAACATATTGTGGGACATAGGCTCTTGTTTCGCGTGGCAGATAGGGATATACTTCCCAAAATGATTTTTTGTAGCCGCTTCTTCGAATGGCTTTGCGAACAGTGCCTGGTCCGGAGTTATAAGCTGCCAACGCAAGCTCCCAATTATGAAACATGGAATAGAGTTGTGCCAAATATTTACAAGCAGCTTCGGTAGATTTTTCAGGATCCATCCGGTCATCCAGGTACCAGTCGCTCTTTAGATTTAAATACTTTCCCGTGCCTGACATAAATTGCCAGAGGCCCACAGCCCTTGCACGTGAAACTGCTTTTGGATTTAAACCGGATTCAATAACAGAAAGGTACTTCAACTCATCGGGGAGATTGTACTTCTCAAAATACTTTTCAAATATGGGAAAGTATAAATCTTTTCTACGCATCACCATCTTTGTGTATTCACGGTCTTTTACCACAAAGTAGTTGATGAAAGCATGAGTTTTATCATTATACGTCAACGGCACTCTTTGCTGTAGGCAACTCAGGCGATCAGCAATTAACTCGGAGGTTTCATCAGCAGGTATATATTCAAGGTCTTCGGCAGGTACAAAGTTTGAAGCGCGAAGGGTATCCAGCGGATTTCCTATTTCTAAGTTAGCTTCTTGTAGTGCAAGCGAATCAATCACCAACTCTTGCGACCAGGCGGACTGAACCCATGCAAACAAAAACAAACAAAACGACAATTTCTTCATACGCTAATTCTCCTTAATTAATGCCATTTTATTACCCAAAGTTGTTAAAAGTTTTGAAAACTGAAGCAGCTTCGATTCTTCAAAATCGTTTGTGATCACTTGTAATCCAATCGGCAAACCGTTGTCATCTGTTCCGCAGGGAACGGAAATACCCGGAACACCGACTACATTAGCCTGAACGGAAAATAAATCGGCTAAGTACATTTCGACAGGGTTATCGGTGTGCTCACCCAGCTTAAATGCTGTTGTTGGCGTGGTGGGCATCAGAATAAAATCATATTTCTCTAAAAGAACTTTGGTCTTATCGCGGATTATCCTCCTCACTTTTTGTGCTTTGTTATAGTAGGCATCATAGTAGCTGGCACTTAAAACAAAGGTGCCAAGTAAAATTCTGCGCTGCACTTCTTTACCAAATGCTTCTGATCGTGTTTTTTTATACAGCGACTGAAGATCATGTGTGCCGGGACTTCGATAGCCATATCGTACACCATCATACCGCGATAAGTTTGAACTGGCTTCGGCTGTTGTCAGCACATAATAAGTGGGAAGGATATAATCCATCAATGGAAACTCAACAGCTTCTACCGTATGACCATCCGCTTTCAACGCTTCAATTTTATGTGCGATGTTCTCGCGGATTTCGCGTTGCAGCGCTGGCGATTCAATCTCGTTGATATACGCGATCTTATATTTTTTCTTTTCAGAGGAGGAAAGTTCTTGCGAATAAGAAGGAACAGCTTTTTGCGAAACAGTACTGTCATACTCATCGGCACCGGCAATTACTTCCAACACCAAAGCAATGTCATCGACACTTTTAGAAAAAATGCCAATGCTGTCGAAGGAAGATCCAAAGGCAATCAATCCATAGCGAGAAATGCGAGAGTAAGTTGGTTTCAGCCCGATGATGCCACAAAACGCAGCAGGCTGTCGAACAGAACCGCCTGTATCAGATCCTAATGAGACCTGGCACATGTCGGTCATCACTGCCACTGCCGATCCACCAGACGATCCACCTGGCACACATTCATTATCAATCTCATTTAGTGTGGGGCCGAAGGCGGAGTTCTCATTAGACGAACCCATAGCAAACTCATCGCAATTTTGTCTACCAATAATAATGGCATCCTCATCTAATAAGCGCTGAACAGCTGTACCGTTAAATTGGGAAACAAAGCCATCGAGAATTTTGCTGCTGGCTTGTAGTGGATGATCTTTATAGCAAAGCACATCCTTTAAGCCCACAACAAGCCCAGCGAGTTTGCCAGCAGTTCCTTTTTTGATTTTTTGATCTATTTTTGCAGCACGCGACAGTGCTTCATCTCCATACACACTCAAAAATGCATTGAGGTGTTTTTTCTTTTGGATGAGGGAGAGATGAAAGTTAACCCTCTCTACACAAGAGAGGGTTCCATTCTTAAGATCGTGTTGAATTTCCTGAAAGCCTGAGTACGTCTTCAACGCTTATTTTACGTCATCGATCTTCGGGACTTCCTTCCCAGCATCGTCCACTTCTTTCTTCACATCTTTAACTGCATCCTTAAATTCGCGGATACCTTTTCCAAGGCCTTTTGCAAACTCAGGTATTTTTTTTGCGCCAAAGAAAATCAGTACAAACAATCCGATGATCACCCACTCGCCCATGCCGGGCATTCCAAACAAAAGTATTGCGTTCATAGCATTAAATATTAGAAGGTAAAGATAGGAATTTATCTTAAAAGCAAATAGACTGGCGATAACCGTTCACCCTCAAAAATGACATCTACATGTAATTTTAGCTTTTTATGTGGTAAAGAGCTGGTCAATTTTTTAGCCAGGCTTGTGGATCAAGGGCAACGGTACTTTTGCGGATTTGAAAACGCAATTCAGAAATGCCATCACTATTAATAGAAACTTTCCCGATTTCCTGGTTGGTGGTAACTTTTTGACCCTGCTTAACAAAGACTTCCTTGAGACCGGAGTAAACTGTAAAATATTCTCCGTGGCTGATGATCACAGAACTGCCTATTGCCGGAATGAATGCAACCCTTCTCACTTCACCTTGAAAGATGGATTTCACTTTTTCGTCTTGCTTGGTTTGAATATTGATTCCGTC
>JAYVBN010000411.1:0-3455 GCA_043750455.1 Bacteroidia bacterium
TATAATCGGGCAAAAAGTTTATTAAGAGCAAAACTCATACAGGAGGATGGTAAGTATGAAAGATTTAAATAATCAGAAATTTGAAGAAAGCTGGAGAAAGGCTTTAGCTGATGGAGAAATAGATCCGTCTCCTTCAGTCTGGTCTAACATTGAGCTCGATTTTATGCAGGCCGAGGGTGACACCATGAAAAGTAAAGTCGCCTTTTACAAATGGGTGGCAGCTGCTTCTGTTTTTTTAGTTCTTTTTCTGGGTGGAGCATTTTATTACACTACCAAAACAGACGATAGGCAAATTGCCAATGCAAGTAAACCTAACGAGGAAATATCTTCACAAAATAATATCGTAAAGCCTGAAAATGAAAATGGTGATCTTGCTATTTCTGGTAATGAGGGAAAATCAAAGCAAACAAAGGAGGACAGGAAACAAATCAAAGACGATGGAAAGCCTACCGAAGGCGATGTCAGGCTAAGCCTTGCCACTGTTCTTGATGTTCCGAAAGAAAGTTTTGCAGCACAACAAGAAAAACCTATTGTAGTTGTTAATTCTTTGCGATCAAGATCGGAACAAATTGCTGCGATAAATTTATTTGAAGAAGTTCCTGCCGTTGTTCACGGAAAAATAGTGCTTCCAAGATTGGGGCTTCCAGCTATGCCTGCAGCATTTATGAATAGTTCGAAAAAGAATAGGCAATCGGAAGATTTATGGGCTTCAGTCGGTGTTGCTGCAGGTAGCTATAAACCAGGAAGTCTATCAGGTTCCAATTCAGCTTTCCAGTCCAGTCCCTTGGCATTAGCTGACGGTACTGGAAAGGGTGCGGGATATAGCGACCCTTCAAGCGTTGGGACAGCCTACTCTGCAGGTTTTGCCATGAGTAAGCGAGTTTTTAGCCGTTGGGTGTTACAAAGCGGTGTGAATTACATCAGTCAAAGTATTGGATATACTTCTAATTATGTTTCGAGTTCAACTAATAATCAATCTAAAGCTTTTGTAGCGGAATATGCTAATGCTTCAAGTCTTGCGGTTACTATAACAAATCCCTATGAGATTAATAGCGAGATTAACGTTGTCTCTTTACCAATTCAGACCGGATACTTAATTGTTGATAGGAAAATTGGTTGGCAAATGAATACTGGAGTGGCAGCTGATTTTTTTGTCAAAAATACACTTACAGATCAAAGTGGAAATTTAGATCGCTTTTCGCAAGGTAGCGGTGAAGATTCGCCCTATCGCGCAATAAGTTGGGCTGGGTTACTAGGCACAGAATTAAGTTATAAAGTAGCAAAGCAATATAGGGTTTCGGTTGTACCAAGTATGCGGTATTCTTTGAATTCAGTTTTGAAATCAACATCAGCTAATTCAAGTAACCCCTTAGTGATGGACATCGGGTTTAGGTTTAGGTATATTTTAAAATAGTTTTTTGATGCAAACGGCAAAATTAAAACTTCAAAAAAGACTAAAAACCTATGCGTTAGCTCTTCTATTTATATCCATTCTACTTGTAGTGAGTGTGATATTAGAGCGCGTTGCACTTTAGTCTTAGCTTTCCAACTTTCGTAGCATATACTGTGTCTATGTAATTGACACTTAAGTCAACTGCTATGAAATGGATAACCCGATTTTCTCTCTTACTTTTCGCCATTAGCTTTCAGCAATGTGAAGACACGTGTGTGGTTGAAAACACATTCGTGTACATGAAACCTGTTTATTCTACATCGGCCGAGATCAAAGCGGCTGTAGGTTTTGATGCTCCCCAGGAGATACATCAAGCCGGTAAGATTTATTTCTACGAGAACTTCCTTTTTGTTAATGAAATAGGGGCGGGAATTCACCTTATCGACAACCGAGATCCAGCATCGCCAAAACCCTTAGGCTTTTTAACAATACCCGGAAATCTTGACCTCGTTATTCAAAATGATTTTCTCTATGCAGATAGCTATATCGACTTAGTAATCTTTGATATCTCGAAGGTGGATCAGATTAAGGAAGTTAATCGAATTGAGGGTCTATTTGATGCCTATAACAGCCTTGGCTTTTATTCAGATCCCGTGAAAGGTGTCGTAACCGAATGGGTAAAGGTAGAAGAGAGATCTGTTCAGCGAAGTGCGTGCAATTCTCAGATACAATCATGGGGAGGGATTTATCTTGAAGATGGAATAGGATTGACCTCTAGTGCATTTTCTTCATTTAAATCAAATGCATCTCTACAAAGTAACACGCAAGGCATTGGTGGTTCTATGGCTCGCTTTACATTATCAGGAAATTATCTCTATGCTCTTGATGGAAGTAACTTGGATATTTTAAGTCTGACGAATGGAAAAATGCCAGAAGTAAAAAATGAAATAATGGTAAACTGGGATGTTGAAACGCTATTCCCTCATAAGGAAAAGCTATTCATGGGGGCACGGTCAGGTTTATACATTTATGACCTTGTATCCCCCGAAAAACCAACGCTATTAAGTCAGTATTCACATGTTCAAAGTTGCGACCCTGTGGTAGTAGAAGGTGATTATGCCTACGTTACGTTGCGTAATGGAAATACGTGTCAGGGATTTATCAATCAATTAGAAGTAATAAACATTAGCGATTTAAAGGCACCTAGCTTGGTAAAAGTATATCCGATGACTAATCCGCATGGACTTGGGATTGACAATGGGATATTGTTTATATGCGATGGTAATGCTGGTTTGAAAATATTTGATGCCAAGGATGTAAGTAAAATAGGAGATAATCTATTGTCAAATTATAAGTATATCAATGCTTTGGATGTAATTCCATTCAATAAAATAGCTATGATGATTGGGACAGATGGACTATATCAATACGATTACTCGGATATTAAAAATATTAAGTTTTTGAGTAAACTCGATATTGTAAAAGAATAAGTTATCATGATGAAAGGTATTGCACTTAGCGTTTTATACATACTCATGCTACTCCCCTCATTTGCTCAGGATTTTGACAGGGACTCAATCTTTTACACCCCGATAGAAAAGGGTCTGACTAAAAAAACCATCGAACCACCAGAACCCAAAAGAAAGAGCCACTATTATTTTAACTTCTTGTCCGGCACACTAATTGGTAACAGGGGAATAAATGGCGAGGAGTCGGCAACTTATAGTTTTACTACAACTCATGGGGTGCGTTTAGGTAATCGTTTGAGTGTTGGTGTAGGTCTTGGCTTTGATTCCTATTGGGGTTGGAAAGCAATGCCCGTGTTTGGTTCCTTATCGTATGATTTACTAGGGAAGAAGAATAGATTGTTCGTGCAATTAAATTATGGCAAAAGCTGGGTAAAGAAAGCAGAAAGTCAGTATGAATATGGTACAACCACCTATAATGGTGGGGGCATGATCAATCCAAGCCTAGGTTATAAGATTGTCTATCATGACTTGAGGCTGTATATTCTGGCAGGATTTAAAATGCAGAAGGTAAACATGTATACTGAGTATCCTGG
>JAYVBN010000412.1:0-2089 GCA_043750455.1 Bacteroidia bacterium
TGATGATCGAAGCTGGATGTTGACTTGAAACTCAAAACTTGGGACTACGAACTATTCCCTATTAACCATTAACTTTGCTTCCATGGCAAAGGTCATCCAATTTCCAAGCCCTAATCCAAGTCCAGAAAAGTTCGGCTTCAAGCCGGTGCGTAAGAAGAAGCACACCGAAACGGGGCGCCACGGACAATTGAATCTTTTTGCGGGGGGTAAAATGGTTAGTCTTAACCAACTTTCTACTTTTGAAGAAGCTTTGATGCTGGACGAGCAAGGCAATGAAAAAGCTAAGGAGATCTATGCAAAAGCGATCCAGCAGGGAGATTCCATTGCTGACGCCTACTGCAATTTAGGAATCCTTGAATCGGAGCAAAAGAACTACACAAAGGCCATCGATTGTTTCACACGCGGGCTGAAAGAAGACCCCAGGCATTTTGAAGCCCACTATAATTTAGCAAACCTCTACGCAGAGGCAGGCAATATTCCATTAGCCAAACTTCATTATCAAATGTCGATAGAGATTGAACCAGGCTTTCCTAATAGTCATTTCAACCTTGGCCTTACTTTAGCCATGAATAAAGAGATTGAGGAGGCAGTTCAAGCCTTGTTGATCTATCGTGGCTTGGTGACTTACAAGGAGGATAAGACTCAGGTGGAGGAATTGATCAATAGTCTAACTCACTCCATCAGGTAATCTTACCTAAAGGGAAATAAGGGTCACAAAAAAAAGTACCGCTCGATAAACCTCCAACGCCAATTTTAACACAACAATCATAAGCAACGATTTCAAAATTAGCTTCCAGCTCTTTTCGTGATAGAAAACTTTACTTGATCGTAGAAGGAAATACAGATTTGTGCTGATAAAAATCGCGGTCAATACAGTTTCATCCAGAAAGCTGCCAAGCCATAGAAACTTTGCCAGCATTGTTAGCACAATTGCATTTATGAAAAGGTTAAAGCAGACCAACTCCACCATATAACCAATATGATCGGTGAAGTATCGGTTTCTTTTAGAGTATAAAAGATTAAGCGGCAACGAAGCCACCACCGCAAACACCATGACCATTAGTTTGGCATAGCTTGTCGACTTGAGATTATAGATTAAACTGAAAGAAGCCACATCCATCTGTAGCGCCAATACTTTATGCGCAATAAGGGTTTTATACCAATCCTGAAGAGGAGAAAGTAACTGGGTATTTAAAGAGGCACTAAAAAGTTGAATGACTGGAAAGAAGAAATAAATAAGGTTAAGAACAAAGAACAAGGAAAGTGGCGGCAAGTGTTTCACTCTTCGGCCTTCTGCAAAGTCTTTGGATAGTTCACCTGGGCTTTTCAGGATTAACCAAAGTGTTCTGATGAATTTGCTATCGGCAAAAGTGATTGCAATAAGGATGTTGCTCATCAATTTTTTAAAGGAACGATCGGAGGGACGCAGGATTTTCTCACCGCACAAATTGCAGTATTCTCCAACAAAGACATTGCCGCAACTTTTGCAGGTGTGCTCATATAAAGCTGGTTCGACAGAGGTCGAAATCGAATCATTTCCGGATGTCATAAAATTCAAAGTTCAAAATTAAAGATTCAAAACTGCAATCCCGTTTTTGAATCTTGAACCTTGAATTTGTAATCCGTCCGGCTCAACTCTTTCAATGCTTTTCGTCCCCTCGATACAAAAGCCGGACTTCCATACGGCATTTGATCTTCAATGATTGGTATGAGTTCGTTCTTCAATTCCGGTAGCGCTTTAGATAGGTTGACAAGAACGGTCATTGCGAAAACCCGAACAGCAACGGGCTCTTTTGTGTCTTGCAAAAATGCAAAGGAGAGATCTGCTACCAGCCCCTGGGAGTTTTTTGGTACGGTAATGAATTGCAAAAGCCTCACTGTGTTGCGTTTTACCGAATCGTGTACGCCTGGCTTTTTAGCAAACTGTACTATCTTTTTCAAATGGGGCTTGATTAATTCCGGATGATGTTCAATACAATAACTCAATGCCCAGGCAGATCGTTGTGTTATGCGATATGGACCATTGAGAAACACAGTCACTAACTCTTTAAAGCGTTTGGGATTGTTACCCACATGCCTAACAATCCTA
>JAYVBN010000413.1:0-13520 GCA_043750455.1 Bacteroidia bacterium
GCAATAATGGCAATGACCAACAGAATGTGTATTAGGCTACCAACATTGAATGCTACGTATCCAATAGCCCAAAGAATGAGGAGTACGACTGCGATGATAAAAAGTAGATTTCCCATGATTGTGGTATTTAGAGTTTAGTGAATTGCTATACCAATTGTTGACACACCACTGGATAGATCCAGAAACATGCCTAGTCTGTTATTAAAGTGATACTCAGTTCCGATATGTAAATCGAGAAATAAGGAGCTGCCACCGTGGTAGTAGTTTTTATCGCCATTATAGCCATCTTCCCAACCTGAGCTTACAATCGCAAAGCCCAGTGATGCTCCCAGGTAGAAATCCCATGGAGAAGTGGCACCCAATAGATCATCGAAGTAGTAAGTGCCTTTTATACCAATCGGGATTACAGTTTCGTGATAGCTATAATACCGATCAGGATAGTTGGCATTTCCCCAGTAATAGTTATCGGAGAATGTGTAAATGCTGGCAAAGGGAGCTAACGTAAAATTGCGAGCCGTAGTAAATTCATAGTTGGCACTAAATACTGGGAAGGAATGTCCTGCATATTTGTAATATCCGGAATAGCCACCAACGCCCAGTCCTAAATTCAATGCGCTTCCGTATTTTTCCTGGGCATTACCATTGAAATGGAATATGCTTACAAAGAAAATGGTTAGTAAGATTAATTTTTTCATGATGTTTATTTTTAAAAGGTTATAAGTACTTCGTATTAATTAGTTGGGTAGGGCCTTTTTTTGGATCCGAATGTGTAAACAACCCCACCTACAAGCATCACGGCTATTCCAACGGCCTGTGGCCAAACCAGCGAATGATTTTTATTAGCCATGATTTCTAACTTGCCAATGTCCACAACTTTCTCCCGCGTCACAAAATTGAATCCGGTAAACGCTGGTTAGAATAAAATGATTAGTACGATGATCAATACTATCAATCCGCCCGACACATACACTACACCACCACCATGACTATGACTATGGTTATTGACATCTCCTTTTATGGAGCGCAATTCTTTCCTCAATGCTTTCTTTTCCGATGAACTCATCGCAGACCTATCCATCGCGTTGATTTCGTTTACCCTGTTGATCAGGGCTTTCACTTCTGCTGATTCATTTTCAGTTGATGAAATTGATGTTGGATATTTTTCGGCTTCAGCTTTCGATTGAACCGGAGAATATGTTAATAACAGCAATGCGGCTGCTATCCATACAGTTAACTTTTTCATAGCACCAGGTATTAGTTTTAAATAAATTTTAACTAAGTAAAGGTCAGTATCTCAAACAGAATATGCGTTACACACTTATAGAGGAGTCTTACATATATCACGCTATTGTTCAACCACGTTGCACCAGCTTTAAATACGATTACTGGATTCAACTATATTTTTATTGTGTGCACCAGCTTTAAGATTATAAAAAAAAGAGCGCTGCTTGAAAGCAACGCTCTTCATATTTATTTTAGTACTTGTTATTGTTCCACAATAGTATTACCAGCCATCGTTACTGCGCCTGTTCTCGCTAAGGCTTTACCAGTAAGGGTTGCCCCTGTATTCAATGTGATGGATTGCATCGCCATAATTGTTCCTTTAAAAACAGAAGTAGTTCCAAACGTTGCCGAACTACCAACCTGCCAGAAAATATTAGCAGCTGATGCTCCACCACTCAGGATGACTTTGCGGCCCGATGTAGTGGTTAACGTAGAGGCTATCTGTATAATAAAGACAGCCTCCGGGTTTCCTTTTGCATCAAAAGTCAAATCACCTGACGATATCGCTAAAGAAGAAGTTGACTTGTAAAGGCCAGGAGTAAGCGTAAGCCCCCCAATATTTCCAGATAATGCTACGATGTCTGTGCTGGTTCTACCAGCTGCATCATTGTACGCTGCAGTTAAATCAAGTTTAGCTTGGGTGGCAACTGCATCATTGATGCGTAATGTTCCGTTCAAAATACCAGGTGGGAATCCACCAACTGACGTTCCAGGGCTTAAACCAAGGTCGCCAGTAATATTTGTTGCTCCTGTATTTGTAACTGCTGAGCCTGCAAGAACCGCCAGGTTAGACGCACCTGCCATTGATACGGATGCCATCGCTGTAGTTTGAATGGGTATTACCGTTGGATTTTTTGCTGGTGACGGATCATCATTATTGCACCCAGCAATTAATGCACCCGACACTAATGCAAGAGCTGCTAATAGTTTGTTCGTTTTCATTTTGTTTTTTTTAAACCTCCGCTTCTGGCGGGACAGACGTGATTTTCAAGCTGCAACGTTGCGCACCTTTAAAACACATAAACTTTGATTACGCAAAGGTGAGGTCAATGGAAGGGTAAAGCGTTACACTCGAATGAAAGAGTGTTACAGATGTCACATGTTTTTCAGGTTACCTTGCGATGTTGATTCAACTGGTTAAAGACCTCAGAATTTAATGAAATGGTGTTATATCTATGCCTGCTTCGTTGGTGGGACGTCTAAATATTTTGCAATTATCTGCAGATGAGCCATTATTTTTTTGTGATTTTCTAACCTTACATGATTTTCGGTGAAATATTTATTTTCATTCTCTGAAATGATCAGTGAAGGGGCGATTGTTATTTTTCCTTCCTTTAATGGACTCATGAATAGTAAAAGCACAAAGGAGCCAACCTTCAACTGGTAAATATTACACACTGGTAGGAGAATGTTACATATATCACATGTTTTCCAGGTTCTCTTTGCGTTTTTGCTTAAGTTGTTTGAAAAAGGAAGGAGACAGACCGGTAACTTTTTTGAATTGATTGGACATGTGGGCTCCGCTGCTGTAATGCACCTTGTAGGAGATTTGAGTAAGATTCAGTTCATCCTATAACAACAACTCTTTTACCCGTTCAATTTGTTGATAATAATGAACTGTTGGATGGTGATGCCCTTTACCTCCGAAAATATGTTGGATAGGTTCGTGTAATCATAGTTTAGTTTCTCAATGATGAAATCTGAGTAATTCTGTACGGGTAATTCATCGGAATAATGAATCATTTCGGTTCGTTTGGCGGTTTAGATTCCACCAAAAAGTCATTTGATCTTGAATATCCATATTTCAATTTTGATTCAGAGCACATGATATCGCTCGCATCAGATGAAGCATTAGAGTTATCAAGCTGCGCTGAGGAGATGAACAGCACAACAAAAAATATTTGATGCTCAAGTGGCCAACCCTGCTTATCAACTACAATACAAGCTAAGCTATCTGGAAAAAATAGTCCGGGTATTTTTCTAAAAGACAGTGCTTCTGGAAATCAAACTATAGTGCCAATATCGCATGCTGAAGTAGGACATATACATCCCACAGATGGCTCGATGCATCTTATCCTTAGCCGGAGTGACACAAAAGAAGTAATGGAAAAAGGTTGGGGTGAACTTCATGGCTTAGCAGGACAAGGCAGAGCAGCCAAAACGTTTGATGATTTATTCCCCAAGAAATGAAAAAGAACTAACTATCACCAAACAAATCCTAGAGGCCGCTGTAAAGTATGCGTCATATTCCCGAAAATAAAAAATTGGCATCCATCGATTCAAACTACGAGATGGTCTAATTCTCCACACAATTAAGAATAATTCGCTTGAATATTTAGAACAATCAAACTACTTTAAAACTAAACTTCAACAACATGAAAAAAGCAACCATTTTCCTTTTCGCAGTAATGATATCAGTTTCATCATTCGCACAAACCTGGTTACTGGACAAGGGCCACTCCAAAATCGGATTTACAGTAACCCATCACATGATTTCAGAAGTAGATGGTTACTTCAAAACATTCAATGCCAAACTTACTTCTGCCAAAGATGATTTCTCGGATGCCGTCTTTGAATTGACTGCTGAAACAAGCAGCATCAACTCTGAAAACGAGATGCGCGACAAAGATTTAAAAAGTGCTGGCTTTTTTGATGTCGAAAAATTTACAACCCTTACTTTCAAAAGTACTTCATTCAAAAAGGTTGAAGGAAACAAATATGCACTGATCGGTGATCTTACTATCAAAGGAGTAACCAAGCCTATCACTATGGAAGTTACCATCGTTGGCCCTCAGCCCCATCCACGCACAGGTAAGCCTGCTATTGGTATCAAGGCTACCTGCACAATCAATAGAAAAGATTTTGGAGTAGGTGCCAACCTTCCTGAGTTAATGGTAAGCAATGAAGTACAACTTCGGGCTACAGGAGAATTCAATAAGGATTAATGATTTAGCTGTTAATGATGGTCAACCTACTGCTTGATTAGGCAAAGGGATAACCCTATTCATTTATTTTTACCGATTGTAAATTTTTTAAGGCGATGGTAAAGGAAATAAGATACCTTTCGTATTAATCTGGTATTGGCATAACGAGATATTGATGTAAACAAATGTTGTCTAGCAAGGTAAAAATACTTCTCTCTAGTTTGATCATACTAGCTGTATGTTTCCAGGCATCTGCACAAGGTAAAGCTGTTGTAAAAGGAAAAGTACTCGACTCCATTTCCGCTGCACCGATGGGCTATACAAGCATTGCCGTCTACTCTATAGCGGATAAAAAACTAGTCAACGGAAATATTTCCGATGACAACGGGGATTTTAAAATTGATGTGCCCTTCGGTAAATATTATGCCGAGGTCAACTTTGTAGGCTTCCATACTTTTAGGAGTCCGGAATTTGCATTGTCAAAAGAAAATCCTGTTTACGATTTAGGATCGGTTAAGCTCGGGCAAACCGTTGATGTTCTAGACGAGGTTGTTGTTCAGGCCGAAAAAAGCTCAATGGAGCTTTCGTTGGATAAAAAAATTTTCAATGTCGGAAAAGACCTGGCCAATAGCGGAGGGACAGGTTCTGATGTGTTAATGAATATTCCGTCTGTAGCCGTTGATCCGGAAGGAAATGTAAAACTAAGGGGAAGCGATAACGTACGGATATTAATTGATGGAAAACCTTCCGGCCTGGTTAGTTTTAAAGGAGGCAGTGGGCTGCAGCAACTTCCCGCCAGTATGATAGAGCGTGTTGAAGTTGTCACAAATCCATCGGCACGTTACGAAGCAGAAGGCTCAGGTGGCATTATTAATATCGTATTGAAGAAAGATAAAACTCAGGGCTTTAATGGTTCTATCGATGTGATCACCGGATTCCCTGCCAATTATGGTCTGGCCGCCAATCTGAATTATCGACATAAGAAAGTTAATTTTTTTATTAACTATGGTTTGGCTTATCGCAATCAACCAGGCAGAGGTTCGATGTATCAGGAAGTGTATGATCAAGATACTACATTTATTCTGGTGCAGACGAATACATCTAACGTAAAAGGATTAACTAACAACATACGTGGGGGGCTCGATTATTTTTTTGATGACAAAAACATACTCACAGCTTCTTATCTGTTTCGCAGATTTGATGTGAACCGTATTACTGATATCGTTTATAAAGATTATCTGAATTCAACTGACAATCTTGTAAGTTACACCACCCGGCAGCAGGTTGAAGATGAAATTGAACCAAACTCAGAATATTCATTGATCTACAAAAAACTGTTTGAAGGAAAAGGCCATGAACTATTGACAGAAGCAAAATACCTCGATAACTGGGAAAGTTCTGATCAAACCTATACACAGCATACTTATTCACCTGATGGAACAGAAGATTCTTCGAAAGAAATAGTTCAGAAAGCGCCAAATACGGAAAGTGAAAAGCAATTACTCTTTCAGGTGGATTACACAAAGCCCATCTTTAAAGAGGGAAAATTTGAAACAGGTTTTAGAACGAGCAATCGTAAAATGGTAAATGATTATCTCGTTAGTCAAGAAAACTCTTCAGGCGAATTTGTTCCGCTGCCAAACCTTGACAATGTGTTTTACTACGATGAAAACATCACAGCAGCTTATGGCATCATCGGAAACAAGGCAAAAGCAATATCGTATCAGGCAGGATTGCGGGCGGAGTGGACGGATGTAACCACAAAACTTGAAAAAACGAATGAGTTAAACCCAAGAAAATATTCGAACTTATTTCCAAGTGCCCATCTTACCTACCAACTTCCCAAAGAAAATAGTATGCAGGTAAGTTACAGTCGCAGAGTAAGGAGGCCTTTCTATAATGACTTGAGTCCATACGTTACCTTTTCAGATAATCGAAATTACTTCAGTGGCAATCCCGACTTAAATCCTGAGTATAGTAATGTATTTGAAATTGGGCATATCAAATATTTCGACATTGGCTCGCTGTCATCATCCCTCTACAATCGCAATACAACAGACAAGATTGATAACATTCGCTCGGTAGATGACGATGGTAACTCCATTACCCGTACAGAAAACCTGAATTCTGAAAATGCTTTCGGTGCCGAATTTACCAGCACTGTATCCCTCACAAAATGGTGGAAGTGGGATGTCAATTTCAATTTCTTTTATGCAGAGATTGACGGAAGTAATATTGTGAGTACCTACAAAACAACTACTTACAGTTGGTTTTCCCGCCAGACTTCAAGGTTCTCTTTGCCGCATAAAATAGACATACAACTACGAACCAATTACGAAGCCCCTCAGAAAACCGCACAGGGAAGTAGAAAGGCTTTGTACTATGCTGATCTTTCTATTAGCAAAGAAATCATAATGGGAAAAGGTACCCTTAACCTTAACGTATTGGATATGTTCAATACGCGGAAAATAAGAAGTGTAATGGAGGGCGAAACATTCTATACCGATCGGAATTTTCAAATGAGGCGCAGACAAATTAACCTCACCTTCAATTATCGGATTAAACAATCCAAGGGCAAACCCAAACGGGATCAGGCTACAGTAGAAGGATTTTAATCCACCCCATCATTTTGTTTCTAAAAATTGTTATTTTTAACAATAAATAGAAACATAGTTGAGATTTATCGACTTCAAACTGCATTTTGAGCCATTCAAGGTATTCTCCACGCAAGACATACTTAAATGGGATACTGATTTTGACACCCGCAGACTGGTTGAGTGGCAACAGAAGAACTATGTTCGGAAAATAATCAACCGCTGGTATTTGTTTGCCGATGCTAGTCTTGACGAAAACTTCCTTTACCTGATTGCCAACCGAATCTATTCGCCATCATACATTTCTTTTGAATCCGCATTGGCTTATTATCGACTTATTCCAGAAGGTGTTTATACCATTACAGCAGCAACGAGCCTAAAGACCCATCAATTCACAACTTCGTTTGGCTCATTCAGTTATAGGCATTTGCGACCAGAGTTGATGTTTGGCTACAAGCTAATCAATGTAAATGGGCTGTGTTATAAAATAGCTGAACCAGAAAAGTTGATACTTGATTACCTCTACTTAAATACAAACTTGCAGTCTGTACCTGATTTTAAATCACTCCGGATCAATCAAGCAGAATTAAAGGCATTAATAAATAAAGATCGTCTCACAACTTATCTTCATTTATTTGAAAACAAATTGCTGGAAAAAAGGCTCAAAACATTTTTAAACACGCTGCTCTCAACAGAAAATTTATCCAACGCCAATCAACATGCTTAGCGTAAACGAGCTTCTTCCCTATTATCCTGAAAATCAAAGAACCTTCCGTGAATTTATTCTGCGTGAATATTTACAGCATAAGATTCTTCAGATTATTTTTGACCAGCCTGAGCATTCAAAGCAATTATGCTTCCTTGGGGGTACATGCTTGCGGATTGTGCATGGCAACAATCGATTCTCCGAGGATATAGATTTTGATAATTTTGGGTTAAGTGAGAAAAAATTTCAGGTTATCGCAGATCTGATCCAACAACAATTGGAACGCGAAGGGTATGAAGTAGAAATGAAGACAGTTTACAAAGGAGCGTTCCATTGCTATGTGCGCTTTCCTGGTTTATTGTTCAAAGAAGGATTGGCAGGACATCAGGAACAAAAAATACTGATCCAACTGGATACTGAACCACAGCACTTTGATTTTCAACCCGAGAAATACATTCTCAATAAATTCGATGTGTTTACAGAAATACCAGTAACACCGCTTCCCCTGCTTCTTGCACAGAAATTTTATGCCCTCATTAATCGCAAACGATCAAAGGGCAGAGACTTCTTTGATGTCATATTCCTACTATCCAAATCGGTTAAACCCGATTATGCTTATCTAAAAATGAAACTAGGCATAAAAAACTCAAAGACATTGAAAGAGAAAGTGCTTGAAACTTGTTCGAACCTGAGTATGAAAGAAATGGCAGACGATGTTGCTCCCTTTTTATTCAGTGCTGATGATGCAAAGAAAGTGACATTGTTTGAACAGTATCTGAAGCAAGTTGAATTATGAAAATCAACAACACGAATTAGGTATCCCACTTATAATAGTTGAAGATGGAAAATCAAAAAGGCCGGTTCTGGGCACTGTTACCACTTATCTCTTTTATCATCATATATCTTGTCACTTCGCTCGTGCTGAATGACTTTTATAAAATGCCCATACTTGTGGCATTTCTATTTTCAGCCATTATTGGATTTATCCTGTATCCCAAAATTTCATTTACGCACAAGACCGAAGAGTTTTCAAAAGGAGCTGGTGATCCGGGTATCATGCTTATGATTCTAATTTTCTTATTGGCAGGCGCTTTCGCGGAATTGAGTAAAACCATTGGTGCCGTTGAAGCGACCATCAATTTTGCTTTGTCTTATATATCACCCAGTCTTTTAATTGCAGGACTATTCCTTACCGCTTGTTTTATTTCTCTTTCGCTGGGAACATCTGTGGGAACGATCGTTGCCTTGGCGCCAATAGCTTCTGGGATAAACGATTCCTTGCCGGGAACATTGGCCATTAACCTCGCGGCCGTTGTAGGCGGTGCCATGTTTGGCGACAATCTTTCGATGATCTCTGACACTACTATTGCCGCCACCCGAACACAGAATGTGGAAATGCGGGCCAAGTTTAAAGTCAACTTCTGGATTGCATTACCGGCAGCTATAATCACCTTTCTTTTATATGCATTCACCAACGATTTGCCGGATTCCAATACGGGTGTATACGAATATTCTTTCATCTACATACTTCCTTACCTTTTCATTTTTATTGCCGCCTTATTAGGTATGAATGTAATCTGGGTATTGATTTCCGGTATCATCCTTACATTATTAATTGGATTATTCAGGGCTCACCTGGGCATTTGGGAAATGATTGGTTCTATTAATGCAGGGATGGCATCGATGTTTGAACTCAGTCTGATATGCATTGTGATTGGTGGAATTGTTGGGCTAATAAGACACTATGGGGGCATTGATTTTATTTTATATCACGTCTCCCGAAAAATCCGGTCCGCGAGGGGTGGAGAATTTGGCATCGCCTCTTTAACCGCTTTAGTGAATGCCGCATTGGCCAATAATACCATCACCATTCTAATAGTAGGTCCATTAGCAAAAAATATTGCAGATAAAAACAACATAGACCTACGAAGAAGCGCGAGTATACTCGATACGATCTCTTGCTTTGTGCAGGGCTTTCTTCCTTACGGAGCGCAAATGCTGGCCGCTATGGCTGTGGCAGGAAGCCGGGTCACACCTTTTGAAATAATGAAGGAGTTGTACTATCCTTATTTGTTAGGGATATGCACGATTGTTTTTATAATAATTGGGCAAAGGAAAGTAAGTGGGGGTATTACCAAATAACTATCCCTCAAATTCTGTACCTTAGAAATCTAATTCACATTTTATGACCACTCAAACCCGCAGGACTTTTTTGGCAACGGCTTCCATCTTAACTTTAGGCGTAACCTCATCGTTTGCTATGGAAAAAGAAAATTCACCCCTTGTTCATCATGTCTTCTTCTGGCTCAAAAATCCTTCTTCCAAAGAAGATTTAGCCAAACTATTAGAAGGACTTAGAACATTAAAGAAAATTGAAACGATCAAGATGATCCACATTGGTGTGCCTGCCAGCACAGAGAAGCGCGATGTTGTAGATAACAGTTATAGCGCATCAGAGTTGATGTTCTTCGATGACTTGGCCGGACAAAAGACCTACCAAGACCATCCGATTCATCAAAAGTTTATTGCCGACTGCTCACATCTGTGGGATAAGGTGATCGTGTACGATGCTATTTCGGCCTAGCGACCATCGATCCACTTCTTAAATGCAGTTGCTTTTTCGCGACTGATTTCAAGTTCAAGACTATGCGGAGGTTTTGTCTGAACGGCAAGTCCTTTATGCGTGGTCTTTATGCGTGCCACTGCCTGAATGTGAATTAAATATTGCCTGTTGACCCGAAAGAACTTTTCAGGATCAACAAGAGTCTCCAACTCATCAAGTGTGGGGTGCTCACTGATAAGTTTTTCGTTTTGATTGGTGTGAATAAAGATTAGCTCTTCTTTATGAAACATCATTATCTCAGCAATTCCCACCGGAACAAGGCTGTTGCGCTGTACGGAAAGAAACCGCTCTTTATATTTTCTCTGTTCTTTTCCCCATTGACCAAACAAAGTTTTTAATTGATCATCAATGTGAGAGCCCTTAACAAGATTTTTATATTTCATTAGTGCACTCTGCAACTCTTTATCATCAATGGGCTTTAACAGATAGTCAATACTATTGAGTTTAAAAGCGCGAAGCGCATATGCATCATAAGCGGTTGTGAAAATAATGGGGCACTGCAAATGCAGGTTTTCAAAAATATCAAAACTGATACCATCCGAAAGTTGGATATCTGACAAGATTAGATCAGGCGTTGGGTTGGAAGCAAACCAGATTCGTGAAGCTGACACGCTTGGCAACGGTTCGAAAACTTCCGCGGAAGGTTCCAACTTCGTCAATAGGTTTTTTAAATCTTTCGCTACCAACGGCTCGTCTTCTATGAGGAGTATTTTCATGACTATCTCAGATGAGCGGAACTTTTACATTAAACCTATCCTCCAATTCTTCTATAATCACTGGCCGTTCGGTAAGAAATCTATACAATGATCTCAAGTTCTCCAAGCCAAGCTTATTGGAGGTCTCAACAGTCTTTCTTTTTTGCAGATTATTACTTATTACCAAATAATCGCCCGAAGTAAACACATCAATGCTCAATGGCCTTTCGTGATCCACGATATTATGTTTGAGAGCATTCTCTATCAAAATCTGCAATGTGACGGGCACTATGGCCTGTTCCTTAGCACCATTCCCAATTTCAAATTTAATTTTTAGTGCTCCACCAAAACGAGTCTCGGCCAAAAAAACATAGTTCTTGATAAAATCCAATTCAGTCTGGAGGCTCACAAAATTCTTGTCCTTGTATTGCAACACGTAGCGATACACTTTAGACATATGTTGAAGAAACTGCGAAGCCAGCTGCTGATTTTCAGAAATCAAACTATTGAGAGAAGTGAGTGCATTAAAAAGAAAATGAGGATTGAGTTGGTTCTTTAAATTATCAAACTGCACTTGTGTCTTTTCTTTTTCCAATCGCTCCGTTTGAAGAATGGATTCCTTCCACCGGCTAATAAAATACTTGAGAAAAAAGATGGTGTTTAAACCCACAGATGCAAATACATACAGCACCCAGGTAGATGCCATAAAAAGGCTATCCAATTTAAAATCCAAACTGGGCTCACCAAATTTATAAATCCCGTAGCGCACCACTAACGCAAATACAGCCCCAATTGAAAGCTGCAAAAGTATGCGTGTCGAAATACTTCTTTCAAATGGGAGAACTTTATTCAATCTATTGTTAACAAAGTTTAGAAATTCCCATGTGATGGAAATCATCACGAAAGAGACAAAAAATAAAATGATGTTGAATTCAGGGCTGAATTTTTCGGATGCCCACCTCACCAGAAGTCCCATGGTGGCACCGCTGGTGATGATAATATAGGTACGTATAATTCTGCGGACTCTTACCTTTTTCATTTCTTAGTGTAACGACCTTCTTTTTTATCAAGATAATCTCTTTTCAACAATTTATTGGCCCGTTCTTCTTTCTGCACAAGACTCAAGTTCTGATTGGCAATTTGAAATAACTTCAGGTATAAATTCTCTGAAGTTAAATTGTAATTCAAGGTCGATTTCAAGTTTGTCATAAGTGTATTTGTTTTCTGTAAGACAACTATCTTCTCAAGTACCCCTACTTTTAAAGTAGGCAGTAGGGCAAAAACCAATATGCAATACACAATACTTGGTCGGCAACTTTGCCTACTGCCATTGCCTACTGCCTATTTTTACCGAACCACTCTCCCATCGCTCATCTCCACAATCCTATCCGACTTACGGGCAAATTCCTCATCATGCGTTACGGCTATTATCGTCTGCTTATAGGTGTGAGTCAGTTCTTTAAAAATATCAAAAACTATATTTGAATTATACGTGTCAAGATTACCTGTAGGTTCATCTCCCATGATAATATCCGGCTCGTTAATCAAAGCACGCGCAATAGCCACCCGTTGTTGCTGCCCTCCGGAAAGTTTACTAGACCGTTTCATGGCTTGCTCATGTACGCCCAATATTTTCAGCTTTTCATAAGCAAACTGCTCTATCTCCTGATGTGTTTTATCTCCACGTTTAAGAGCAGGTATCATTACATTTTGCAGCACTGTAAATTCAGGCAGCAGATAATGGAACTGAAAAACAAAACCAATATGCTGATTGCGAAATTCAGCCAGTTCGTTTTGATTCTTACCTGTCAAGCGTTCACCAGCAATTTCCAGTTCGCCTTCATAATCGGTATCCATCGTAGACAACACATACATCAAAGTAGACTTTCCACAACCGGACTTCCCAACCAACGAAAGAAATTCTCCCCGGCTCACAGACAAGTCTATATCTTTCAAGACCTGAAATTTTTCAGGCTCGTAGAAATACTTGGTGACTTTATGAGTCTTTAATACGTTCATGAATTCCTAATTCAAAAATCTTACTTCTAAAATCTATTGCCCTCTTAAAATTTCGATGGGGTCAATCTTTGCTGCTTTGCGCGATGGCATATAACCTGCCAGTGAGGTAGTGGCAACTCCAAACACAATTCCAATGATATAATACTTAGGATCAAAATTAACAGGGAAATGTTCCAGGCTTATAAAATCCCCTCCATTAAAAGGGGCTTTCGAAATCATATAAGAAAGCAAAAAGCCAATGATAAGTCCAGCACAACTGCCCACAAACCCAATCACTAGTGATTGAATCATGAAAATACTTTTTACATCTGCACCCGCAAAGCCCATTGCTTTCAGAATAGCAATGTCCTTCATTTTGTTATAGATGGTCATGTTCAAAATATTATAGATACCGAACCCGGCCACAATCAATAGCGTAAACGAAACAGCATAGGTAATAATATTGCGAATGATAACACCCGTTAGAAAAGTAGCGTTAGCAGTCTCCCAGTCCTCTGCCTTGTTTCCAAATTTCATCTGCAATTCAGGGGCAATAGCCTTTGCCTGATGAAGATCAATTAGCTTCATATTGATGTCGGTGACGTAGGATTGATCCTGTTGCAGGATCGTTTGTACCATGCCAATGTTTGCATAGCAGCGCACATTATCGATCACGCCAATTCCCATCTGAAAAAT
>JAYVBN010000414.1:0-3947 GCA_043750455.1 Bacteroidia bacterium
GAATTTCCAAGGCTCGCGATAGTTTGGAAATTCCCTGCCCTATAAATAATTCATTCTATCCATAAATCAACCATGAAATACCTTATCCGAATATTCTTAATCCCAGATTATGCATTAGAAAAAATAGCCACGACCTTCAGGTCGTGGAACAAATGAAACCAAACCAAAAGGGCTTTAGCCCAATATAATTTTGGCTAAAGCCAAATATTTCCCCTTTATTTTCCCCGACCTGAAGGTCGGGGCTATTGCATAATCTGAGATAATGGAATGGCTCTGTCCAGGTTTGGTATTTATGCCATTCTTAAAAATACCAACTATTCTAGCCTTTAAATTGCTCCACTTTGTTTAGTTTTATACAATCAAGTTGGCTATGAAAACTAAAGTTCTTTCCCTGTTTTTGCTGCTTGCTTTGGCAGCACATTGTTCCTATTCGCAACCCAAATCTATTTTTAAGAAATCCCACTATCAAGAGATAGATTTTGAAGGTCTTATGCATCGCTATTTAGGTAAAGAGGCTGGTAGCTTTAATAGGCTGGAGGGCATCTATTCGGTTTCTTGTGTGATCACTAAAACAAGCAAAGCATTCTTATCGGGCAAGTATAAAGTGAAAGTGGTAGAACGAAAGGACAACTATGCACGTGTGGCCATTCTTAAAGACTGGCCGGGTACGCAGCGAGATTTTATTGAAGTATCCTTGAGTTATCACGTAACAAATAAGTATCCAATAGTAGGAGAGATGAGCACGTTGGCTGAAGGAGAGGCGTACATCTATAAGCATATTGAGCCGGATGGTTCTTTATTCGATTTTTCAATGGCCACAGGCTCCACTGATCTTATTGAAGGAGAACATTCTGAAATGCGTGGACGGAAAACAATTGCTTACAAATTGTCTTACATGAAGATTTATCCAAAGGTGAAAGGGCAGGAGATGGTTCTGGGAAATCAGAGATGAACAAATATATTTTCTAATTTCTTTCGTGTAAGATCGGGCACATAGGTTTCGTTCGCCTCATAACCAATCGGTATAAGCAGGAAAGGTCTTTCGTTCTCTGGCCTGTTTAAAATCTTCGTTAAAAAATTCATAGGACTAGGCGTGTGTGTCAATGCAACCAGACCTGCATGATGAATAGCTGCCAGCAAGAACCCGCACGCTATTCCTACCGATTCATTTACATAGTAATTATTTCTTTTGGTTCCGTCTGGTAAAATATCATATGCTCTTTTGAATACGATAATCAGGTAAGGTGCTGTTTCAATAAACTGTTTTTGCCAGTCTGTTTGCAGAGGCCTGAGATCTTCCAGCCATTCAGAGCTCATTCGACCTTCATAGCTTTCCTTCTCCTCCTTCTCGGCTGCATGACGAATTTCTTTCTTTAAGTCAGGATCACTAACCACACAAAAAGTCCATGGTTGTTTGTGTGCCCCCGATGGAGCAGTTGATGCTGTGAGGATAAGATTATGAATTACTTCTATTGGAATAGATTGATCTGAAAAATCCCTCACGGTTCTTCTGGCATCCATCCACGCATAAAAGTCTTTGCTGCGATGCAGCATTTCTCTTTCGGTGTATCCCTGATGGTGATATTCTACAAATGGATAACCCTGGATTATTTTGGCTTTGTTCATGTCTCAAATTAGAGAGGCAAATTCACATTGCCAACTCTTCCTTCTCTAAAAAATGCTGAGATGTAAACCAACTGACAAAAAATGCAAAGGCTAGTGTACTGGTTATTTAATTCTTCAACATAGAAGCGAGACAGGCAGACTTTTATCCCCATGAGCATTTCTGTTCGACTCCTGCGGAGTCGCATATTTATAGAAATGATTTACTATAGATATGCGACCCCTACAGGGTCGAACTTTTAAGTTAGCGTTGGATAATTTAATAATCACAACACCGGCTTACTTATTTCTCGACATGTCGTTGACGAAGTATTGTTTTAACTTCACCAAAAGAATGACCCTTTGCTGTTAGTAAAACCAAGTAATGATACATCAAATCTGCAGCCTCATTCAGGAATAAGTTTTTATCATTGTCCTTTGCTTCGATAACTAGCTCAATGGCTTCTTCACCTACCTTCTGTGCGATTTTGTTAATCCCAGATTCAAAGAGACTTGTGGTATAGGAGCCAGACTTTGGATTATTCTTCCGGTCTTGTATAATTTTTTCAAGAAATAAAATGTCGGTGCTTTCATTTTTCTCATTGAAGCATGTATCTGCACCTGTGTGACATACAGGCCCCTTGGGAATGGCTTTGATGAGCAAAGTATCGTTGTCACAATCCTCCAGAATTTCAACTACTTCCAGATAGTTTTCAGATGATTCGCCTTTCGTCCACAATCGTTTTTTGCTGCGACTGTAAAATGTAACCAATTTTTCTTGTTGTGTTTTTTGTAATGCTTCTTCATTCATAAAACCCAGCATGAGCACTTTAGCTGTATTCGAATCTTGCACCACGCAAGGTATCAGGCCATTTAATTTAGAAAAGTCAGGATTCATATTCGTAGGTTAAAGGCGAATGGGTATGTTTCTCTTTTTTAGAAAATCTTTTAAGTCGGGTATCGTCATTTCACCAAAGTGAAAAATGCTCGCTGCAAGGGCTGCATCTGCCTTGCCCAAAATGTATGCATCCATAAAATGCCCCATTGAGCCAGCACCTCCTGATGCTATAATTGGTATGTGAAGTAGCTCATGCAACTTGCTCAATGGGTCAATGGCAAAACCATTTTTAGTGCCATCGTGATCCATACTCGTAAATAATATTTCCCCAGCTCCTCGCTCCTGTGCTTCACGTGCCCAGGTGAATAATCTTTTTTTAGTTGCAACTTTTCCACCATGCGTATGGACTATCCATTGGTTGTCAATTTTCCTGGCATCTACAGCCAGCACAATGCATTGCGAGCCAAAGGCAGTTGAAAGTTCGTTGATAAGTTCAGGTCTTTTTACAGCAGCTGAATTCACACTCACCTTATCGGCTCCTGCATCCAGCAGTGGGGCAACATCTTCGATACTATTGATACCACCGCCCACGGTGAATGGAATATTAATATGTCTGGCAATGTCCTTTACCAACTTCGCAAATGTCTTTCGCTTCTCATCAGTTGCGGAAATGTCGAGGAATACTAATTCATCGGCTCCTTCCTTTGCATACTGAGCTGCGAGTTCAACGGGATCACCTGCATCCCGGATGTTGACAAAGTTTACACCTTTTACAGTGCGCCCATCTTTGATGTCAAGGCAGGGTATGATACGTTTGGTTAACACGATAGTAATGATTTATGAATTTAGATTTGAGATTTTTGAAGGAGACATAGAAACCGTCACTACGTATTAAATCTAAATTCTAAAATGCTAAATCTTAAATTTTTTTTAATTCTTCCAATTTAATTCTGCCTTCGTAAATTGCTTTACCCACAATTACACCATGAACTTTTATCTTTTTAAGTTCAATCAAATCATTGACAGAGCTTACTCCGCCACTAGCAATTACTTTCAGACCTTTGAACCGGGCTTTTAATTTTTTATACAAATCGAAATTGGGACCTTTTAGCATGCCATCTGTGTTTATATCGGTGCAGGTTAGGTATTCTAAGCCTTCTTTTACAAAGCGATCAACCAGATCAAACAATCGTAGGCCAGTCGATTCAAGCCAGCCATTGATTAGAACATCCTCATTCTTAATGTCGGCACTAAGCACAAAATTTTCTCCGCCATACTTTTTCAGCCACTCTATAAATTTCTTCGGTTCCTTTACTGCAAGACTTCCTATATTGATTTGACTTATCCCCAAACCAATAAGTCTTTCCACTTCTTCTTCTGTCTTAACACCCCCACCAAAATCCACATTCAATACAGTTTTGGCTTGTATTTCTTCGATGACTTTCCAGTTGACTACTTCCCCTTTTTTTGCGCCATCTAAATCCACCAGGTGTAAATATTCCAGATC
>JAYVBN010000415.1:0-2934 GCA_043750455.1 Bacteroidia bacterium
GGTTGTCTAACCACCTACCTTATGCATTCACTTCAACTTCCCGTTCCGATAGCGATCAGTATCGGATTACTGGGTTCGCTTTGCATCGGTTGGATCAATGGCTACCTTATTGCCTATAAAGACATCAACCCCATGATACAAACTCTGGCGATGATGGGCATCGTTCGTGGTGCGGCACTTATGCTAAGCGGTTCTGCTATTCAAAATTTACCTTATTGGTTCAATGCCATTGGCCAATCCAAACTACTTGGCATTCAAATGCCGATCTGGTATATGTTAATCACAGTAATCATCTTCACCTTCTTACTCAATAAAACAATTCTGTTTCGACAATTCTATTATATCGGTGGAAATGAAAAGGCGGCCTTCCTTTCAGGAATACGCGTGCAACGAATGAAGATGCTGGGCTTTGTAATGTCTGCCGGGTTGGCCGGTGTTGCCGGAATTCTTTTGTCATCGCGCTTAGGTGCTGCGCTGCCAACTATGGGTAGAGGACTTGAGTTACGCGTTATTACTGCTGTCATATTAGGAGGTGCAAGTCTGACTGGCGGGTTCGGAAAAATTCCGGGGGCCCTACTCGGTGCGCTCTTTATGGGTGTTATTGCCAACATTATGGTAATCTCGCGAGTATCAGGTTACTGGCAGGAAATTATTCTAGGTGTTATTTTAATTACTACACTTTGGCTGGATAAAGCGCTGCAGAAAAAGTATTCAAAGTTAACCTGATCAACATTAAGACTAAACCTAAATGAAATACATCATTTCTTTTCTTGCTTTTGTGTTCGCTATTACTAGCTGTGAACTACCTTCTCGAAATGAAACGGCATCAAAAGAAAAAATCAACATTGAAGTACAAGATCAAAAAATTGAAAACGAAGAATATGTGATGGTGACAACAGCCGTAACGATGCCCATGTATGTTAATCACGACCAGGCAGCCTTTAAGCGATGGGGTGAAAAAATGGGTGTCAAGGTTTCGATACTTGGTCCAGCCGAATGGGATGTGCCTGCACAAATTAATACGATAGAAGAAGTGATTGGCACTAAACCAACAGGACTTCTTATCAATGGCACCGACCCAGCTATAGCACAAGTTATTAACAAAGCAGTAGCAGCTGGTATCCCCACTGTTGTATATGATTCAAATGTTCCGAACGCCAATCATCAGGCATTCCTGGGAACCGATTGGTATGAGATCGGTAAACTACAAGGCGAAGAAATGGTGAAGCTTCTCAATGGCAAAGGTAAAATAGCCTATATGGGAATTTTAGGATTAACGAATATGGAAGCGGGCTTTCAAGGATTATTAGATGTGCTAAAGAAATATCCAGGAATGGAAGTAGTTGGTAAATACGATGACAAAGCTGATGTTGAAGAAGCCGCCAAAATTACATCAGACGTAATCTCTGCCTTTCCTGACATTGCAGGCTTTTGTGGTTTTGATTCAAACTCTGGTCCGGGCATTGCGTTAGCCGTTCGCGAAGCCGGTAAAGTTGGAAAAGTAAAAATCACAACAGTAGATTGGGAACCAGAGCATCTCCAACTTGTAAAGGATGGTGTGATACAAATGTTAGCGGGTCAGAAGAGAGAACTCTTTACGTGGTATGGCGCTCAATTTCTGTATGACATGGTTCATCAAACCAATCGCTTAGCACAAAATGATCGTCAGGCCGGTATTACCAATATTCCATACGCGATTAATACAGGATTGCTAAAAATTACAAAGGAAAATGTTGAACAGTTTATTAAATGATTTAAAAATGAAAACGTCACTTACAATAATTCTGTTATGCTTAACACTGCAGCTACCTGCACAACTGTTAAAAGAAATTTCGGGTAACAAGCTGTTGACCACTAGTATTCGAACAGGTGATACTGAGATATTCATCATTGACCCAGTTACCGGTGATGCATTCAATGTCACCAAAGCCCCAGGTTCGGAGGAGCGATATCCGATTTGGATGCCAGATGGAAAACGCGTTGCGTTTACGTCAAACCGTGATGATGTAAAAACATTTAACTTATACATTGCCAATACAGATGGCACTTCTGTTATGAGGTTAACAAATGAAACAGGAGGCGCTGTCTATTATTTCCCAAGCGTTCAGGCTGACGGAAAAAAGATATGGTTCAGCATGGCGAAAGATGATAAGGCTATCATCGGTTATGTTTCTCTGGATGGAAAGGAATACAAAGAAGTGGCAGACGGACGCGATGGGGCTATCTCACCAAATGGACAGCAAGTAGCCTTTACCAAAAAACTTGAAAGGGGCTTTCCGGTTTTTATGATGGACGCTGATGGCAAAAATCAAAAACAGATCACCGAACATCAAGATGAGATCGGTGCAGTTGCCCCAACGTGGTCGAACGATAGTAATAAACTTTTGTATGCCGATCAGGTAGATGAGTTTCTTGAAGTATTTTCTTGTGATGCAGATGGAAAGAACCCGAAGCAATTAACGAACTTAAAAAAGATAAGCAGTTCTGCTGCTTGGTCGCCAGATGGTCGTTTCATAACTTTTCGTGTTACAGACTTTGCCTATTGGCTCGATCCTAAAACGCAAAGCAAAACCTATCAAGAAAAATTAGGAGATAAGCGCCCAGTGTTCATCATGAGGTCAGATGGTAGCGATGTTCAATTACTCGAGACGCTTCATTATCATTGCGCCATGGATGGAAGTCGCGCTGCATGGAAACCAAACTAAAGAAACGAATGAGTGAGTTTTCGCTTCGGGCCGGTCCTTTAAACATTCTTTATCAGGATGGCTTCCTCAGATATATATCATATGGAGAAAATGAAATTCTACGCATGATCTACTTTGCTTTGCGTGATGAAAACTGGGGGACGTATTCTTGCCATATTGAAAATGAGAATCTGGATATACAGAAAGATCATTTTACAATCCAATACGATTGCTTCCATGACTTAGCTGG
>JAYVBN010000416.1:0-3832 GCA_043750455.1 Bacteroidia bacterium
ACAGCAAGTACAGCTGCCAACGTGGTAAGCAGCGGAACCAAGGCAGTAGAAAACGTTGCTAAAGCTGCTGAGAACGTTAGCGAAGCCGCACAAAATACAGCATCGGTTACGAAGTGGCTAGTTCCTGCTGTACTCATTACAGTAGTGGGTGGTGTTTTGTATTTCGGTTTTAAAAATCCATCAAAGATAATCCCAGGTGTGGGCTCCGTAGTTAAGCGGAAAAAGGTCTCAAAGAAATCGTCACTGGCTTTGTGATGATATTTATTAATCGTGCTTTAATCAAAAGCCATAAAGCACAACAACTTTAAAAACTTAAAATGAAAAATCGTAAAAAATTAGAAGGCGCAAATTCGGAATCTTCTGACAGTTCAACCGTGATAATTCTTGGTGTAGTCGCATCACTTGCAGCTGCGGCACTGTACTTCTTCAGCAAAGGCAAAGCAGTCAACGTTGACTTAACAAAACTTCAAGATTATAGGAATCGAACTAAAGCTGAGCTAGGAGAAATGGCTAAAAACATTCATGAGTTGTATGCCTTGCATGGAAAATCAATTGATGGAACACAATTGGAGACGGCCATTCAGGAATTTTTCAACATCGAGAAAAGCACGAATTCCAATCTAGCCTATAAACAAATCGAAACTCGCCTGGCTGCTGAAAGTCAGAACAAGGAATTGATTTATGGTAGGAAGTACGGATTGTATGGATCTGACTTCGTTGATGATCAAAACATGCTTTCACTAGTTTACTAGGCTTAAGTACGGTTACGCTTAACTTTTTACCAAATGAAAAACTTTCAATTCAACTCTATGCCAAATGGTTATCTATTTATAACAGACGAAGGTGGAACCCGATACTACCCATCTGACCAATATGGGCAGAAGCTGGATATCGATATCGCTAACTATCGACTGGTAAGTTTTGTTTCTGATGGTGACATCATTTACTCCATTGATTACCTAAGTAATAAAGGATTGGGATGGATTACGCAAGCAATAGTTGCTGCAGGTCAGATTTTCTCATCGGTCGCGAATTCCAGATCTAAAAAGAAAGAAGCTGAAGCAGTTGCAAAGTTGCAGGCATCTGAGGCAGCCATTCAACAACAGGCCGCAGCAGCAGCAGAGCGACAACTCCTTTTGCAAAGTGAAATTTCGACTGGGAGAATTATCGGTTTTACACTTGCAGGAATCGGAATTTTTGGAAGTATCCTTTTCCTGGTTGGGCGGAATAAAAAAGAGCCCGCAACAAAAAAAGGTCTAGAAGGGAAAGTTGTCAAAATAAGAAAATACAAAAATGTAAAATGAAAAAAGCCCACTGGAAATGGGCTTCAATTTTTTTAACTAAACGCCTTACAGGGCAATTCAATTTATGAACAGGACAAAATTACAACTTCTTGAGCGAAGAAGAAAATTGAGATCATTACGATCCAAAATCGCCAACCAAATCCGCAAAATCAACATCGAACTTCTGCAACCATTCTGGCAAGCCAGGCGAATCAGTAGGAAGACAGTCAAGCCCAAAAAGAGCGTTCTTCTACGTCCACGCAAAAAGAGAAACCCACTATCACCACTAAAATCCGGTGAAAAAGATGGTGTACTCTGAAAATTGTGAAAGCCAAGCGATTGAATTGGATTGTGAGACGCAGAATTCTGCGTCTCACATACGCAAAATATTGCGTCTAATGTTGCGTCTTATACCCTGAAAATCTACGCACTTCAGCTCACCTCATTAAAGCAAATTCCTTTTAAACCATCAAAAGAAATGAATCAAATCGGAGTAGCACACACACCAACGATCGACTATACATACTTAAATCAAAGGCTCGAAGAGCTTGGTATAACCGAAGCGCAAAACACTTTTCATCGAGTGTGGACCAATAAGGTGGATGATAAGGGACCGGATGGCAAGATTACCACCACTGAAACAGAGAGCGAACGTGACTATAAGATACTCGATGCCGATCCGGAGGGCAACATTGTCATTCGCTACTTCAACCTGTACGGCCAGCCGTATCGTTGGAAGAAAGAAGAAACAAAACAGACGCGCGATTACATGCGCAAACGCCTGAAGGAGCCCAAAGGAGATATGAAGTATTTCCAGGAAGCGGGATCTCCCCAGTTTCCTTTCTTCCCAAAGCACATCATCGAGGCGTTTCAGAAAGCACTGGCATGGTGGGATAACAAGAATGAAAACAAAGGTGATAACCCAGGGCAGATACACACGCTCTTCCTAGTTGAAGGCGAAATCAAATCAATAAAAGGATCTCATTCCGGTATCGATATCATTGGGCTTCCTTCTATCCATGGTTTTTACAATGGTGATGTAAAGGGCAGACTGCATGAAGACATTGAAGAACTAATTGTTAAATGCCAGGTGCAGAAAATTGTATTCCTTGTAGACGCAGATCTGCTTCATATCAAATGGGCTGAAGGTAAAGACCTGGCCAAGCGCGCTAATAGCTTCTATTCATCGGTGAAGGCTTTCCGCGAAAGTCTGCAGCACCTCATTGATAGCGACCAGGCAGCGCTGCAACATGTCTACTTCATGTACATACGCATCAAATTTCTAAACGATGCCAAGGGATTGGATGATCTCCTAATAAAGTACTCCGCAAAAACGGTCGAAATAGTTGAAGACCTGATGAACTTTGCGTCTGCCAGAAAATATTTTGAAGGCATGTTCATCAACGATATCAGCAAGGATATCCAGGGCAGGCTTTACAAAACACTAGGCCTCACTGATGAACAGGAGTTTTACAAAACCTATTCTGACTTCATTGGTTCTCGTGAGTTTCGTTTCAAGCGCAGGCGTTATATCTATGACAACGAAAAAAAGGAAGTTGTATTTGTAAAGCATGAGGACGCAGAGAAGTTTATGCGCATCGGTCCGGATTGGGTGAAGGTGATATCCAAATTGAACAAGCATGGCGAGATGGAAGAAGAACTTGTTAGTTGGAAAATATCGGAGATCACGCGCGATTACGGAAAGAAGTTTCCGGATTTCATCGATACGATTGTACGATATGATGACTTTTGCAATGAACCTCGCTGGGATACTCAGTATCAGCAATCCATTCATGGGTGCTACAATGTATGCCGGCCAATAAAGTGGTCGCCCAAAAGTGGAAGCATTGCCAGTACAATTGGTTTTATCAAACATCTCTTCGGTGGCAACGGCAATATAATTCTCGACAGCGAGGGAAACTTCGAAAAAGAAGAAGCTTTGAAGGGCGATCAATTTACAGTAGCACTTGATTATCTCACTATCATGCTTAAGCATCCAAAACAAATGCTGCCGGTGCCCTGCCTGGTGAGCCCAGAGAATGGAACCGGTAAGTCTACTTTCTTGAAGTGGTTGCAGATGATCTTCGGTGACAACATGTGTATTCTGGGCAACGCACAATTTCAAATGAAGTTCAACGGCCACTATGCCACAAAGTATATTATCTCAATCGATGAAGGCTTTTTGGAAATAGATAAAAAAGCAGAGAAAGAGCGCTTGAAGCAGCTGGTGACTGCGGATAGCATTTACCTTGAGCACAAAGGGATGAACGTGCGCAAGATTGCCTACTATTCTAAGATTATCATTTGCAGTAACGATGCCGATCGGTTAATGAAGATAGAAGAAGGTGAAAGCCGCTGGTTTGTTGTGCGAGTGCCGGTTGTACAAAAAGAGAAGAAGGATCCTGATCTTGAATTGAAAATGAAAGCTGAGGCAGAAGCCTGGCTAAACTTCCTTTTCAACAGGCCAATCTTTCATCAGCGTGTTGATCGCTTATGGTTTGCTCAGGAGGATTTTATTACTGATCAGTTCAGGATCATTGTCGAAGCGA
>JAYVBN010000417.1:0-10031 GCA_043750455.1 Bacteroidia bacterium
CCTTCGCAAACTAACGCCTTCCGCTTTCACCATAAGGCCGCTTTGATTGAAGTAAAATTTCTTTTTAAAAGAAGAGTTTTTCTTAAAATATACTTTCCCCTGGGGCAAATTAAAAATCACTGTAAACCGGCTAAGAATCTCTCCCCCTATGGCTCCATTACGAAAAATTGTTCTATTATTTTTAATGCTATCCATGTAACTATTTGGGTCAGGAAAATTTGTGATAACTTCCGGAATTCTATAATCTCCTAATTCTAACATCCCTATCCTTCCAATTTGTCCGGTAATAATGCCTCCAAGCCCTCTGCCTATGATACTATTGATTCGCTTAGGAGGTACTTTTATCGTGGGGCCGGAATCTGGCTCGAGTATCAGTCCATGACCTGCACCTGTATCAATCAAAAGTTTTACACTTGAACTTGACTCATCCTTCATTTGAACCCTGGCCTCAATGTATGGCTTGGTGTCTTCTACTTTTATAGGCAACATTTTAAATTTTCCTTTCGGAACAAATTTTTCGGGATTTTGAATAACCATGACTTTGCGTTCATAGTCAATCTTAATAACGAATCGACTAAATAATTCATACCCTAAAATTCCATGAACATCAGTGCCCAGATAATTTCTTAGCTCCAGGTAATCCTGATCCAATACTAATAATGTGAGTCCTTGGCCGTGAACTCCGGGTAAATCAAATGTAACATTGTTGGTTATAAACGCCTCCGCAATTCTAAGTCCACCTGGGCCGGATATAACTAATTTTCTTGAGTAGGGAAGATTTAGAATATCGGCAAATATTTTTTCTGTGAGGATGGCTGTTCTCACGCCTGTATCCAGTATAAATCTTAATGGTACTTGCTTATTTAAAACAACCGGAACAATGATCAGATTATTTTGTATTTCAATAGGAATCTGAACCTGGCTTTTACCCCCCGTTAGTGAAAACCCCAAAATCTCCTGTGCCTGAGAACAAAAAGGAATGACAATAAAAAAGTATAGCGTTAGAAACTTTTTATGCATGCCGTCAATTTTATTCAAGCTAAATAATTTTATTAGCAAAGGCTACAAGCCTAAACGGCAATTACCCCCAATGAGGTGAGAAGTTGGTGTGGTGTTTTATGAATCTGCAAGTCCTTAAAGTTGTCTTCGTTTAAAAAACCCGAATCAACCATACATTTCATCTGTTGAATCAATGGATCAAAAAAGGAATTTGTGTTCATCAATCCTACCGGCTGATGAATTAGCCTGAGTTGCTTCCAGGTGAGAATTTCAGCCAGTTCATCTAATGTCCCCCATCCACCAGGCATGGCAATGAAGGCATCGGCCAGATCAACCATGCGTTTTTTTCGCTCGTGCATACTCTTTACTATTTCCAGGCGTGTTATTCCATGATGCCCAACTTCGCGCTGAACTAAAAAATCGGGAATAATACCAATCACATTGCCATGGTTTTTTATAACCTCGTCTGCCAGAATCCCCATGAGGCCAATATTTCCCCCTCCATAAACTAGGGTGGTTTTTGTTTTACAAAACAATGCTGCCAATTCTTTTGCTGCTTCTGTGTAAACAGGATCGTGGCCAACACCAGATCCGCAAAAGACACAAACATTCATTACAGGTACTCTGACTTAGTGCTTAATGTCGTGCTCATTGTCGCTAACTGACTTATTAGGGAATAGCCAAACAGAAACAATTGCTAGTACAAATAGGGCGATTACTACTCCAAAGACGATCATAATTTCCAGTTTTAATTAAAGGTAAATTTAGAAACCATTTTACTAATAATGAATACTGATCTCAAGGAATTATCTATAAAATTCGCCATTTGGCCTTATGCTATAAATTCTCGTCCTCATCATTCAAATACTAATTGATGTGAACGTAAAAAAACAAGAACTTGCAACCATTTTACTTTGACAGGAGTTTAATCAAGCTCTCCATTAAATTCTATGAAAACATTTCTAATATCCATTGGAATCATCGTTTTGTTGATAATTGGTGCCTGGGTGGGGTTTCTCCAAAACACAAAGTCACATAGTCCTGAGGCTGATGTGATCTATAAAGCCAATGACATGGCTATCCACATTTACTATAACCGTCCTTTCAAAAAAGGTAGGGAAATTTTCGGAGGTCTGGTTCCCTATGGCAAAGTCTGGCGAACGGGTGCCAATGAAGCTACTGTTTTTGAGACTAAAAGGGATCTTTCATTTAATGGCAAAATTCTCAAAGCAGGCAAATACTCGCTTTGGTCTATTCCAAATGAGCAGACGTGGACACTGATTTTTAATTCGGAGCATGGTCAGTGGGGAATTGATTTTAATGGTGAATCCAATCGTGATCCTAAAAACGATGTTTTTTCTATTGAGGCTCCCGTTTTAATTCAGGATAAAGAATTTGAACAATTCATGATTTCAGTAGAAAATAATGGAGAAGAACTAGAACTTATTTTAATCTGGGATAAGACCCTGGTGTCTATTCCTTTTACTTCCGCACAATAACTTTAACTTTTGTTTTTCTGTTTTCAATCACCGCTTCCACAATTGCCTTAAAGGTGATTGAGAGATTGCCTTCCTCTACACCCTGACTTATCAGGTAAGTCTTTATACCCTGAGATTGTTTTTCAGTTCGGTTGTTGTGATAGGTAACTTTTACAAAAATAGAGTCTCGTGTTGCTGTAATGATGGAATCTCTTTTGGTTGCAACTGAGTCCACAGTTGCAAATATTGAATCCACCGTGTAGGTTACTTGGGTATGTGTTGTGTCTCTACTAATTTCAGTTAAGTCAGGATTGGATTGCAAAGAATCTTGTTGCCATCCCATCAAGGTCACATCAATATTAAATTTATAAGTCGGATTTCCCTTTATAAGGCGCGTTAGCCTTCTAAGTTCCTGTGTTGAACTTGAAGAAATAGCATATGAATTTGGCTTGAATGACAACCCCGGCAATTCGATTTCATCACCAGCAGAAGGCTTTTTCAGGTTCACATTAATTTTCTCCAAAGCAGAAAGCTTTTCACCGATAACTTCAAATTGCTTAGAATAAAAAGTATAGTTATCCTGCTCAGGTTCTACAGATAAATCGTAGACCTCACCTTCCTTCAAATACACTACAAAAGAACCATCTGCTGAAGGCCGGCCGTTGTAAACCCTGCTTTGATCTTTTTGGTTGAACACCGATATGTATGCCGAGGATAAGCTCTCCAATCCTATAATTTTTCCTTCCACTTTCATTAACCCTTTTGGCTTTTGGTCAGGCGGAAAAAGCAATTCAATGATTTCTGATTTTCTTTGACCTGGCGCATCTCTTATCAAATACCGACTCAATGAAGATGCGCTTACATATTGATCATCGGTTGCTGTGTTTGCAAAATCAAGAGCTAAAGGAGTACTCCATTGTGTACCTGTCAGGCGAGTTATATACAAATCCATACCCCCTTTATTTCCAGAAAATTTGTTGGATGAAAAAATAATCGTTTCGCTGTCGCCCATAATACGCGGAGTTTGCGAGTTGCCTGTATTAATAGTTGCTGGAAGTTCAACGGGCTCCTCCCACTGTCCTGTAGGCCGTTTCTTTACTACCATTAGCTTACAATTATCAGCTTTACTAACATCCATTTTTTCGCACCTCATAAAATAAAGTGTATTGCCATCTACTGTTACAGATGGGCAACCATCATGTAGTTTTGAGTTAATAGGAGTTCCGGGATTTACAGGTTCCGACCAGATTGCCCCCTTCAGTTCGCTGATAAGAATATCGAACCCTCCAATGCCGCCAGCCTTTTGATTAGTCAAGTACATGACTTTACCATCTGCATTTAGTGCGTATCCTTTAAGAAAATTCAACTTTGCATTATTAACTGTTCTTGACATCGCAATCGGTTCTTTCCAATTCACACCGTCTTTTGAGGTGTAGTTGATAGTAAGCATATTATCTTCGCCATTGTCGGCAATGAAAATCATAGAGTTGCCATCCAGGCTAATAAAAGGGGTGGAAACATTAATAGCCGGATGATTAACTGGGCTGGGAAATTTTCGTGTTTTGGCCTGGCCAAACGATGGCTGCCAGACCAAAATTGCTATCATTAAAAAGCCAAGTCTCATTTACATTTGATTATAAGGGTTCGAAGAAATAGTCTGTTAAGATAAGTAAAAAAAATAACCGTGTTAACTGAATGTTTCCCTTTCAGATTGTAATTTTAGAAACTAAATAGTGTTTACTAATGATTCAAGTTATTCCGTCTATTGCAATTCGCAAAGGCACCGTAGTGAAGATGAGGAAAGGCGATCCCTCAAGCGAAAAAGCCTATGACGAAAATCCGCTTGATCTCGCCAAGCGCTTTGAAGACCATGGGATTGAAATCGTACACCTGGTGGACCTAGACGGAGCGGAAGATGGAAGCCCAAAAAACTATCATGTCCTTGAAGCAATTGCCGGCCACACCGATTTAAAAGTAGATTTCACAGGTGGCATTAATAACGATGGAGACATTGGAAAGGCGTATGAATTTGGAGCCGACTACATTACCGCATCGAGTATAGCCGTAACAAATCCTGAACTATTTGCATCCTGGATCATTTCTTATGGAAGAGAAAAGATGACGCTGGGTGCAGACGTAACCGACATTCAATCCAAAAATATTGCGATACGCGGATGGCAAAAAAAAACGGAGATTAAACTATTCGACCACCTTCAATATTTCTATGATCGTGGGTTGAAGTATGTGAAATCTACAGACATTTCAAGGGACGGGGTTCTAGAGGGTCCAGCCTTTTCCTTTTATCAAGAAATCATTGATCAATTTCCAGAACTTAAGATCCTGGCGAGCGGTGGCGTACGGGGTGTAGATGACATTAAACGCTTGAACGACTTAGGGATTTTTGCTGTTATTTTTGGAAAAGCCTACTATGAAGGCATTCTAAAGCTGAAAGACCTTGAACAGTTTCTAGTGAAAAACAAGGTGTGATATTATTGATCGACTATGTCAGAGCCCTTGTACTTCTGAATGATATAATATAGAAAGTTAAACGACAGGGCATCTTCGCCTTCTTTGGTATTTGTATTATGTGAAGTCTGCTTATTAGAATCCGTTTTCCCTTTCGGAGAAACTATCGATGTGGTTTGATGCGTCTCTGATGGCGTTTGTTTTGATGATTTAACGTCTGGCTCAAAAATTAAGGTCTTGTCTTCATCACTGTAGTTCAACTCTTGGTTATTTGCATCTTGCAATTCGTATGAAGGCAGTCCCTCATCTTGAGCAAATGAATCAAAAGACAAAAAGGATGCCCCAGCAATTATTAGGCTATTGAGTATGTATGAAAATTTTATTTTCATTCCCTGGCTATTCTTTGAGGTTTCCTCTTCTACTTTGTCGATTAGCTGAGCAATATATAAAAATCTATGATTTCATGGGAGGAATTTAACAAAATTGACATTAGGGCAGGCACAATTGTCAAGGCCGAACCATTTCCGGAGGCTAAAAAATCTGCTTTTAAGCTCTGGATTGACCTGGGGGTTGATCTGGGCATCAAAAAATCAAGTGCGCAAATCACGGCAAACTATAGCCTTGAGGGGCTTATTGGTAGACAAGTTATCTGCGTTACTAATTTTCCCGCTAAAAAAATCGCAAACTTCATTTCAGAAGTATTGGTCACTGGCTTTCCTGATGGAAATGGACATGTAGTGCTTGCTTCCATAGATAACCAGCCAGATGGTAAAGTGGTCAACGGTGCACGGCTTTATTAAATTTCTATGATCACCTTTCAACACCTTGCCGATATCACAAATGGGAAAGTAATCCAACTTGCTCTTGATAGAAGTATCAATCACCTCATAATTGACAGCCGAAAAGCAATCACCTCAGAAGACGGACTGTTCTTTGCCATCAAAGGCGATCGTCATGACGGGCACCTATTCATTGCCAGTCTTTATCAGGCTGGAATGCGACAGTTCATAGTTGAAAAAGAAATAACCGTTGAACATTTCCCGCAAGGAAATTTTTTGAAAGTTGATTCTGCCGTTGATGCCCTTCAGAAAATTGCAGCCTTTCACCGAAGTCAGTTTCAGATTCCAGTAATTGGGATAACCGGCAGTAATGGAAAGACTATCATCAAAGAGTGGCTTTATCAACTGTTTTCAAAAGACCAAAGAGTTGTCAAGAATCCGGGAAGCTATAATTCACAGATTGGTGCGCCCCTTTCCGTCTGGCAAATGGAAAATCATCATCAAATAGGAATTTTTGAAGCTGGCATTTCGCAGCCTGGCGAAATGGAAAAATTACAAGAGATCATACAACCTACTATCGGAATCTTTACAAACATAGGTACCGCGCACGATGAAGGATTTGCCAATCAATTGCAAAAAATTGAAGAGAAGAGTAAGCTATTCGTCAACAGTGAAGCTGTTATTGTTTGCTCCGGTTATCCGGAGGTGATAAATATTTTGAGAAAAAATAAAATACCTCTGTTGGTTTGGGGTCTTGAGGGAGATATCGAAGTGGCCTATACTTCCTATTCAGTTTCTATAAGGTGGAAAGACCGAAACATTAGCATTTCGCTCCGCTTGCCATTTGATGATGCTGCCTCGAGGGAAAATGTTATGCATTGTATTGTCTTAATGATCTACTTGGGATATGATGAGGCTAAACTTCAGGATCGTATAGATCAGTTAAAGTCGGTGCCTATGCGCCTGCAATTGAAGCAGGGCATAAATAACTGTCAGCTTATAGATGACACTTACAACAACGACCTGGGAGGGTTACAAATTGGCCTTGATTTCCTAACCGGACAGCATAGGAAAAAGAAGACGCTCATTATTTCTGATGTACTTCAATCTGGTTTAGAGGAAAAAGAACTCGTTCACCGAATTAACGAATTGGCGGCCAAAAGCGGTATAACTTCTTTCATCGGAGTTGGCCCCGTTTTATTCAAGCATCAAAATCAGATTAGTATTCCAGCTACTTTCTTTCCTTCTACAACTGAATTATTATCTCATATGGATTGGGATAATTTTCAAAATGAAGTGGTGCTGGTGAAAGGGGCACGGGTATTTCAATTTGAAAAAATTGTAAGGCGCCTGCAACGGAAAATTCATGGTACGGTGATGGAGATTGACCTGGATGCAATGGTGCATAACTTAAATTATATTAAATCTGGCTTAAATGCCGACACTAAATTAATGGTGATGGTGAAAGCCTTTGCTTATGGCAGCGGAAGCATTGAGGTGGCCAGTTTACTCCAATATCATAAAGTAGATTATTTAGGAGTCGCTTATGCGGATGAAGGTGTTGATCTAAGAAAACATCAAAACAGTTTACCTATTATGGTAATGAATCCCTCTGAAGATTCATTTGAAACACTTCTTGAGTATGATCTTCAGCCCGAGATTTACAGTTTTAAAATTCTCAATAACCTAGTGCATTTTCTACAAGGAAGAAGTTGCAAAATCCACCTGAAGTTGGATACTGGAATGCACCGATTGGGTTTTGAAGAAGCAGAAATTAAATCTGCTATTGAAGTTCTGAGTTCCAATCCAAACCTCATCGTTGCTTCTATATTCTCTCATCTCGCTGGCGCGGATGACGCAGAACATGATGAGTTTACACAGGAACAGGCAAATGCTTTTTTAAGAATGGCTGAGAAAATCAAAACTGAATTAAAGATCCATCCACTTTTACATTTATTGAATTCATCTGGCATACTTCGTCACAAAAATATACAGCTAAATATGGTGCGTCTTGGCATTGGATTGTATGGTGTAAATCCAACTACCATGTCCGATTCTAATTTAAAGCCTGTAGCAAGCCTGAAAACTATAATCTCGCAAATCAAAAAAGTAAAAGCTGGCAGCACTGTTGGTTATGGAAGAAAAGGGAAAGCAAAACAAGATACTGTTGTGGCCACAATCGCCATTGGTTATGCCGATGGGTTTAGCAGGGCTTTTAGCCAGGGAAAAGGAATGGTTTTAATCAATGGCAAAAAAGCACATGTACTGGGCAATGTTTGTATGGACATGACCATGATTGACATAACTGGTATTGACGCAAAAGAGGGAGACGAGGTAATTATTTTCGGCCAAGGATTACCGATTCAAGAGGTTGCTCTCCAGATCAACACCATACCATATGAAATTCTAACCAGCACAAGTGAACGTGTGAAGCGGGTTTTTTTTGCCGAGAGTATTTAATGACTTAAATCTCAATTTTTTGTACTTTTAATGTTATGCAAGAGACCTTGATTTACCCACCCCGCACAGCCATGGAAGTATTTCACATGCTTCCAGAGGGCACCTTAGCAGAGGTAATCGAAAACCAATTGTATATGTCACCAACTCCTAATCCATTCCACCAGGAAATTTCAATTGAGCTTTCTTCCTCTATTTTCATTTATGTAAAAAAGAAAAAGCTAGGCAAAGTATTTGAGGCTCCTTCCGATGTGTACTTGGATGAACGTAGCAATGCGGTACAGCCTGATATTTTTTTCTTCTCTAACGAAAATGATGTGATCATTGATAAGGAGGGGATTCATGGCGTTCCTGACTTTATTATTGAGATATTATCACCAGGGAACAAAAAGTATGACCTCGAAACCAAGAAAAATATTTACGAAAAATCCAAAGTAAAGGAATACTGGGTGATCGATCCTGAAACAAAATCTGTAAAAGGATTTGAACTAAAGAAGAATGCATTTCAACAAATTGAAGAATCTCGCTCTCAAATAAAATCACCTTTATTAAAAAAGGTATTCAAATTTTAAGTGACTAGAACTTACCCAGCACTTCTTCAATTTTCTTTGCCCTTGGAAAAAAGTCCAAAAACTTTAGCATTACTCTATCCACTAATGTATCAGGGCAAGATGCTCCGCTGGTAAGAATAATTTTTACGGGCTGCTTATCGGGTAAGAAGGAATGGGTGATTCTCTTTTCTTTTTTATGATAGTCAAAATGATGGATTTCATCACGCGACTTAATTTCACTATCGGAGTTGATAAAATAGGTTTTAAAATTACGCTCACAAAGATCCACAATGTGCGATGTGTTGGAACTGTTATACCCACCTACCACAATCGCCATGTCTGCTTCTAATTTTAGAAGTTCATAAGTGGAATCCTGATTATCATTGGTGGCGTAGCAAAGTGTATCGCGCGTATCGGCAAAATGATTTCTCAAATTTTCTTCACCATATTTTGTGACCATGATTTGTTTGAAGAAATCTGCAATTGCTTGTGTTTCTGTTGCCAACATGGTAGTTTGATTTACTACACCCAGGCGCTGAAGGTGTTTTTCAGGATCAAAATCAATCGAGTAATTCCCTCTGAACTCCTCATAAAATTCAGCTTTGGTTTTGCTGCCCGTTACATAGTTTGCCAGCCGCACCGCATCATCCATGTCGCGCACAACTATGGAGTGACCGCTTGCCGAGCTGTGCGAAAACGTGGCGCGTGTCTCTTCGTGTTTCGGTTTGCCGTGGATGACAACCGCATAGTTATCTTGTCCTAATTTATCAGCTCGGTTCCAAACTTTCTCAACAAATGGGCAGGTTGTATTGTATTTTTGAATTTCCACTCCTTTGCTCAGGAGCATATTTTCAATTTCAAGTGTTGTACCAAACGCAGGAATAATTACCACATCATCCTTCCCAATTTTTTCCCATGAAATGAACTGCGAACCATCCGTATCCATAATAAATTTTATGCCGCGGTCTTGCAAATCTGCATTTACTTCCTGATTGTGGATCATCTGACTAAGCAGATAAACGTTCTTATCCTGATTTTCTTCTACTGCTTTGTAGCTGATTTCAATTGCGTTCTCCACCCCATAGCAAAACCCAAAATGCCGGGCGATATAAAATTGCACAGAGCCAAAGTCTAGCAACGTGGGCGAAAAGTCTTGCTTGCGCAAATCTTTGATACGCCTGGCCTCTTTGATCTTGCCGGTAATGGAAGACCGGTAATACGCTGGAATCTCAAATTTTTTGATAACTGGTCTTTTTAATGATTGTCAAAATTAACACTTTGCTTAACACAATTTTCTAAAT
>JAYVBN010000418.1:0-2278 GCA_043750455.1 Bacteroidia bacterium
AACAGGTCTTACAACTTCCATTTCTAATCTCTTATCATTTGTAAAAGAGACACATCTTATTTCCCCTACTGCGTTTACACCAAACGGTGACAACCTAAACGACACCTTTACGGTGACGGGAGAGTTTATCGTAAAAATAGAACTGAGCATATTTGACCGATGGGGAGCTTTAATTTTTAGCACAAAGAAAAATGAACCCTGGGATGGAAAAAGAAATGGCGTGACAATGACAGAGGGTGCCTACGTTTGGAAGGCTGACATGGTTAATCTTGCCGGACAAAGTTTCAACAACTCGAGTACGATAATGCTGTTGACGAAATAAAATTATTATCTACCATTAGAAAACCTCCAAGGTCTTTTCGCTTTTGTAAAAAGACCTTGGAGGTTTAAATGAAGAAATTAAAAACAAGTTTTTATGTTCGACATGATGAAAATGATGGGCAAAGTGAAAGAGGTGCAGGCTCGAATGAAAGAAGCACAGGATAATTTAGTTTTGATCAAAGCTTCCGCAGAATCGGGTGGTGGTATGGTAAAAGCAACCGTAAATGGAAAGAAACTTTTAATCAGTCTGGATATTGATCCTGCTATTTTAAAGTCGGAAGACAAAATACTGGTGCAGGATTTGATTGTAGCCGCTGTCAACAAGGCCTCTGACGAGGTTGAGGTTCTGGCCAAAGAAGAAATCCGAAAAAGTACGGAAGGTATTTTGCCTAATATTCCGGGGATGGATCTTAGCTCCATGTTGGGATGACCCAAACTGCCGTTGTCATTCTCAATTACAATGGCGAAGAGCTACTCCGAAAGTTTCTTCCTTCTGTTCTGAAATTTAGCGGAGACGCAAAAATCATTGTAGCAGATAACAATTCGACAGACCGATCGATAGATATTTTAACAAAAGAATTTCCACAAGTTGAAGTGATTAGGATTTCTAGTAACCTTGGATTTTGCGGAGGTTATAATTATGCACTTTCAAAAGTAGAAGCAAAGTATTATGTATTGCTGAACTCTGACGTAGAGGTAACAGAAAACTGGATCGAGCCTGTTATCTCGGTATTTGAAAAAGATGAATCCATTGGAGCTGTCCAGCCAAAAATCCTTTCTTATTCAGATAAATCAAGTTTTGAATATGCAGGGGCGGCAGGAGGATGTATTGATACACTAGGCTATCCGTTTTGCAGAGGAAGGATTTTCAATTCGCTTGAAAAAGATACTCATCAATATGATGATTGTGTGCCCATATTCTGGGCAACAGGTGCGTGCCTGTTTGTGCGGGTTGATCTCTTCAAAAAAATGGGAGGGTTAGATGAAGATTTTTTTGCCCACATGGAAGAGATTGATCTCTGTTGGAAACTTAAACGTGCGGGGTATTCAGTATTTTATCAAGGAACAAGTACAGTCTATCACGTTGGTGGTGGCACGCTCTCAGCAACAAATCCCCGAAAGACTTACTTCAATTTCAGAAACGGACTCAGCCTTGTTTTCAAACACAATCGCTCAGGTCAATTGCTCTGGAAACTCCCCGTTAGGATACTTCTGGATTGGGTGGCCGTTATTAAATTTTTATTAGAGGGATCAGGAGCCAGCGCCATTGCTGTTATAAAGGCACATACCAACTTCCTTTTGTCCATCAATCGGGAGATAAAAAAAAGAAATCACTTAAAAGATCAACTACCGAATTTTGAGGTTAATAACAGCTACCGCGGCTTTATTATTTTCGACTTCTACTTTCGAAATAGAAAGAATTTTGCCGACCTTAATATGTAACCCCTGCTGGGTAATTAATAATCCCAGATGGTACTACGTCTGCGCAAATGCGTTCTCATGTTCATTATAAAAGCAAGCGCCATATAGACAATAATGGGAGAGCCAAAAGTTAGAAATGAGGCATAAATGAAAAAAAGCCGGATACTGGAAGTGGCAATCCCCATCTTTTCTCCCAGTCTGGTACACACACCAAAGGCATGCTCCTCAAAAAAATGCTGGATCCGTTTTACTAAATCGATCATAAATACTTCCAAATTATATCAATTAGGCACTTTACCTGTGTAAACTACCTTCTGTCGAACAAAAATAAGATTCACAAATATAAGCCGTTCATTGGGCACCTCTATATGGCCTAATCTTATTTTTTTGAGTATTATTGCAAAAAAAAGAGCTTAAAGTTAGCTTTGCAATTCCTAGAATAACCCTTAAATCAAAATCCATGAGAAAATTAGTCTACGTATTTCTAATCATCGGTGCCCTCGGCTTCACCGGCTGTACGCTGCCGAAGATGATT
>JAYVBN010000419.1:0-3034 GCA_043750455.1 Bacteroidia bacterium
CCTCAAGAAATTCATTATCGTGCGCAAGTCGATGGAAGGCTTAGAATATGTTGGCGCCACGGCAGTTAACCATCTTTTTGTAGTGAGTATTAATAACTATAACCACTGGCCAAAACTTAACAATGCTGTGAAAGATGGTAATGACCTTGTGTCGGTATTATTATCGAAGTACACATTTGAATTTTCGAGTGTAACGGTGCTTAAAGACGAACAAGCCACCCGCACAAACATTTATAATGGATTAAGAAGTCTCATCGAAAAAGTGGGCTCTAAGGATAATCTTGTTATTTACTTTTCCGGTCATGGTTTTTTTGATCCGCTGCTTAATGAAGGTTATTGGATACCCAAGGAAGCCAACACAAACTCTAGTGGAGAATACGTATCGAATACAGACATTTTAAAAATACTGAATGCGATTAATTCACAACATACTTTTTTGATTGCCGATGCCTGTTTTTCAGGAGCCTTGTTCAGTGACAGCCGAAGGGGTTATACCGATCAGGTTGAAAAGTTCAGATCACGCTGGGGGCTTGCTTCCGGAAGATTAGAAACCGTTTCAGATGGTGCTGTGGGTAGTAATAGTCCCTTTGCAAAAAGAGTGATTCAATTTCTTAATGAAAATGAAAAGGATAGATTCGCCATCTCTGAACTCGTTCAATACGTAAAAATACAAGTTGCCGAAGACACAAATCAAACACCGATTGGCAATCCATTAAAGGCACTTGGTGACGAGGGTGGTGAAATGGTTTTGTATAAAAAGAAAAACTGAACCCTTTTCTTAGTCTTTCAAAACTCAATACCCCTGTTGTGTTCTTCACCAACAGGGCTTCAAATTGCTACCCAATTTTTTTTATTAATTGCTATCCGACTTTCTCGTGCCGTCAGGTCTTCCGACTTGGCGGCACAGAGAACGATGAGTTTCTAGGAAAAGATAGATACTGATCAAAATCCCAACAGGTAGCCAATTCTGAAGACTTGCAACAAAAAAAATTATAGTATCCTGAAAACAAAAAAGCCTTTAAATTTACATAATTTCAAGGCTTTTTAAGATAATGAGCCCCCTGTCGGAATCGAACCAACGACCTACTGATTACAAGTCAGTTGCTCTACCAGCTGAGCTAAGGAGGCTTTTTCTAAATGAGTGCGCAAAAATACGGGAACTGGTCTGTTTTCCAAGCGTGGGCTAAACAGATTTGAGGATTTTTAGTTGATTCTTGAGCTGATGCAGGTGTTCCGTGGCAACCGTGATCTTTTCGTTAAATTCATCTTTGAATTTGTCGGCATTCTTTGATCGTCCAAAAAATTCTAAGTTGTTTCTCCAGACGGCTATATCATTTTCAACTTTAGTCATTCTCTTTCTAATGGTCTGTTCCTTCTGGTAGATTTTGCGGTCAGCTTCGGGGTCATTCTTTAAACTTCCTAACTGAACAGTAAGAAGCAGGCGCTCTCTGTCATCAGTGGTGATATTCTCCATCGATGCAATTAACTTCTCTACCCCCGTTGAAAATCTTTCTTTTATAGTTAGTATTGATTTCTTAGGTACAAATCCTATTGCATCAAACCTTCTCTGCATATCCGTAAGTAAATCGGCATTACCTTTCTTTTCAGCTATTAAATTTTCTAGCTCTTCACAGATAGCTAACTTTTTTGATAAGTTCTCTTCCTGTTCAAGGTCGTTCTTCTGAAATTGTACTCTTCGTTGTTCAAAGAAATGATCACATGCAGCTTTAAAGTCCATGAAAACTTTTTCCCTGAATTTCTCAGGCACAGGGCCTATCTCTTTCCATTTCTGCTGCAAGTCCTTAAGCTGATTTGCTATTTTATCCCACTCCTGACTTTCCTTTAATTCATTGGCGCTCTTGACAATCTCAAACTTCAGTTGAAGGTTTTTTCCTCGCTCTTCATCAAGCTTTTTAAAAAAAATATTTTTGCTGGCGAAAAATGCCTTGAAAGCGGACCAAAATTTTCTATTAATCTCCTTGGCTTTATTTCTTGGAACTCCCCCACTGGCTTCCCACTTTTTCTGTAGTTCTAATACCTCTTTCGTCTTTTGATTCCATTCTTTGATCTTATCAGTTTGAAAAGTTGCAAGCAGTGCAACCTCGTCAATAATTTTTACCTTCAATTCCAGATTATTCGACAACTCCTGCTGCAACCCAGTGATGTATGCATCACGCTTCTCATACACAGCATCAGAGGCAGCTTTGAAACGATGCCAGACAACATCTTTATCCTCGCGTGTAACAGGACCTATGTGCCTGAATTCATTGTGCAGTTCATTCAATTCCCGAACGGCTTCGTTCAAACTTTCGATAGACATCAAATGCTCAGCCCGATGACATAATTCCATCTTGGCTTCCAGATTTCTTTTGCGATCGAGTTCCTTTAACTCAAAATAGATACTCCGATTATCATAGAACCGATCAACTAATGCCGAATAGTTGGCCCACAAACTTTTAACATCTGTATTGGGTACAGCCCCAACCTGTTTCCATTGTGTTTGAATTTCTTTAAAACTATGAAAGCTATGCTCGGTATCTTCGGAGTCGGCAAGAGCCCGAAGTCTTTCTAATAATTCAAGTTTCTTTTTTAGATTATCTGCCTTCTGATCCTCAATCTTCTTATAAAAATTGAAACGTTTGTCTTTGATAAGTCGAATGTTGGCATCGAATGAATTATCAAACTCATCACTTTTGAATTCGAAATTTTCGGCAACACCACCCTCTTTTAAAAATACATCAAGTGCCTCTGCTTTTTCTTTCGTTCGTATTTCATTATAGAGAGGCTTTATCTCTTTTAAGATAGCATCAATTTTTTTGAAGTTATCTTCTTTCGCAAGTCCTTTCAGAAGTTCGGCAAAATCAGGCTTGGAAAATTTTGAATAATCTGTATGAGCATGATCTTCTTCAATTTCTATCTCAGGAAAATTTTCTACCTGATGGTGAGTATCAACCTCCACAATTGATGCATCGTCACCCATCTTAAGGGATTTGCTTGAAACGTCCTCCACCATAGCCGTCAAATTAATCGTTTC
>JAYVBN010000420.1:0-7263 GCA_043750455.1 Bacteroidia bacterium
TGGCGACAATCCGGGTTACAAAACTCATATCATTCGTTATATTGATGTTGATAAAACGTTGATTTTGCTTTGTAATAATGCACATGAGAAGTACAATGAGGTGTTGAAAGCGATTGAAAGGTTTCTTGAGTAACTTGTAGACAATAAAGATATATCAGATACAAGTTCCGATATATAATTGTTAGCGCCCATGCCCTCAGTGTCACCCGACAAATGACAACAAAATGAAAAAGGAAAACTTTGGACTCTCTTTCAAACTAAAATTCAGCACGGGGACAAATGCTAGTTTCATTCATAACGGTGGACTTGAAAACAAAAAGATAGGGACTGAAAAATTTCCAGCCGCACTGCAACCGGGAAAGATTCTCCAACGCTTTTGGCACTTGCCATTGCCGCACGTGCGACACGCAAACCAAAGCAATGGCAAGAGCCAAACCCCTAACATTACAAACAATAAAAATCCATGAAAAAAAACATATCTGAGCAATTAGACAGTCTTCTTCTACTAATTGACGAGATTAAATCTAAAGGTCAACAGGTTTTGCATCCACAAAAAAAAGTACTATTCGACACGTATTGCATTGCCCAACTTAATAGAAGTCTAAACTTAATTGATGGCTTTATAACGCTATCACGAGCTGACAATTTCATAACTTCCATGGCACTTGTCAGACTTCATCTTGATACTTTACTTAGAATTTATGCAATTAAACTGTCTGGTTTAGACACCAACGTTGCAGTTGAGAAAATTCTTGGCGGAACAAGAATAGAACAATTGACTCACGGCCCAGATGGCAAGCCCTTGAGAGACTCCTATCTAAAAAACGAAATCTCTAAGCTAAATGAGTTCAAGTGGGTAGCCGAAGCATACGAGGTTGCAAGCGGCTTTGTTCATTTTTCGGATAATATTTTGCGCGCATCAAATGTCGGTGACTCATCAAATCAGACATTAAAACACGCGATTGAACTTGGGAGTAGCTTAATAAAGACCGAAGATAAACAAGTTGCTTGTGCGCTTATGCAAAAAATAACCGAAGGAATTTTTGGATTCATAGATAAGTGGATAGAGCAAAGGGATTAACCAAGGTGTTTTTTTATATTCATAGATTCAAAGCGACAAAAGAATCTAAAACATGACAGATTTGGAAAAAATCATCGATTATCTAAGAGATGGTGCAGTTGAAGAACTTGACCTCTCGTATGGTCGATTAGAAGGTGCCTATCTACCAAATGCGAACCTTTCAAAGATAAACTTGACGGGGGCCAATTTAATTGGCGCTGATTTAAGTAATGCAAATTTTCAAAACGCTAATCTGAAGAACGCAAAACTTATAAATGCTAAACTGCGAAATGCAAATCTAAGTGAAGCAAATTTGAATGGTGCAGATTTAAGTAACGCTGACTTAAAGGATGCAAACCTTAAGAGCACTTGGTTATGGGGAGCAATTCTGACAAATGTCGACCTGAGCGGCAAAGACTTGTGCTTCGCAAAACTTAAAGATGCTAACTTAAGAGGAGCGAATTTGAGTGGAGCTAATCTAAGTGGTGCCTATTTATTTAATGCAGACCTCAGTGATGCCAATCTCAGTAATGCAATTCTAAAACGTATAACATTTCCAGATGGAAGTTGGGACAGTTCAGATATGACGAACGCTAAGTTATGCAACGCTGACATGAGAAATGCTATTGCAATTGAAGCATGCTTTCAAAATGCAGATTTGTCAAACGCCAACCTAAACGGTGCAGATTTAAGCGATGCATTCCTGAACGAAGCAAATTTAAACGGTGCATTTTTACGAGGCACAGACTTACAGCGAGCCAGCTTAGTTGGTGCTAATTTGAGCAATGTAGATTTGAATAACGCAAAACTGAGGAATTCATTTCTAACCAATTCGGTACTAAGCAATGCAAGTCTTATTGGAGTTGACTTAAGGGAAGCGAATCTCCGAGGTGTAGATTTTTGTGGCCTAGATTTGAGTAAAGCAAATCTTAGTGATGCAGATATGTATTGTGCAGACCTGACAAATGCGAATTTGAGTAACGCTATAATGAAAAACACAATACTTGTGGGTGTAAACTTATGCAATGCAAATCTGAGAGATGCAGACTTAACAAACGCAAATTTGGGCGCTGCAAAAATCAGTGGTGCAGACCTGAGTGGTGCAAAATTGACAGGTGTAGACCTCAGTAAGGTTTCAAAAAACCAACTGTGACACATGGGATTCTTCAAATAAAGTAAAATATATGAATACAAAGATTGATTTTTCGCAACTCAAAAGAATTCCCGAAACTATTGACCTTGAAAAGGCTAAAGAGTTACTGGAAGGAAGCCTTTCAAAAATCATTGAAAAACATCAAGATTTCTTTGGTCAAGGAGGCAACCCAAAAGGAGTCGACTACTTAGTTAGCCCTGTTATTAAAAGCAATGGCGGTGCAATCGAACTACCGTACCCCGAAATATTCTTTATTAACAGTGCTTTGCCCAAGCAAATAAGGCAAGAAGTGGCAATTGAGTTTTATAAGCACCTATTCCAGGTCGTTAATAATTAAAGCTCCGAAATGGCAAACAATAAGCACAGAGAATACTTAATAATAGCAGAAGTCGGCAGGAATGGATTTGTACTAGGGTCTAGAAAAAAATACTATGAAGCAGTAAGCCTAGCGAACAACCACCTACTATTCGGTGAGATATTTCATTGGCCTGCCAATGACAAAATAAAAGAGCAAATGGAATCCAGGAAGTACAAGTCCTATCAAATTAAAGGCAATCAACTGTACTTTGACAATTTCCTTTGGGTAAACTCTGACGGCCATTTTTCCATCTGCATAATTAAAACAGAGGTAAACAAGTTTTGTTTACAGACTTTCATTCGCGAAAGGGAAAATCATTCAATAGTATTTGGAAACGAAGTGTGCACTGATAAAAGACGAAGAGATTTCTTTGACAAATTTCCTAGGTTATCATTGATTTCAAATTGACGCTAACCCAACAGCACACTTGCCAAAGCCGCACATTCCAACACGCAAACCAAAGCTTTGCCAAGAGTGCTGCCCCACCACCCAAAAGTTGGTGCGCGTTTGTAAACGCCTACTTTCTTTATTCTAAGCGGAGCTCACATGGGACTCTGCCTAACAGTAAAACACGTTGTTGGTCATAGGTACATTTCCAAGAAAAAAAACTTAAATTTGACAATAAACAAAGTTAATATGGGGACAATTGAGATGAAATCGGATCTACATAAAATCCTGGACAAAATTGAAAACGAACAATTGCTTAGGACGATTTATGACTTTCTTAAACAGAGTGAGAATGTGGAAGAGGGACAGATCTGGAAGACATTGACCGAGGAACAAAAAAGGGAAGTCTACTTATCATACGAGGAATCCAATGACAACAAAAATCTTATCGACTGGGAAGACGTAAAGAAGAAATTTTAATGCAAGTTTTTGTTACCCCCCGAGCCGAACAGAACTTCGACTCAATCGTAGATTATATAAAGGATAAATGGGGAGAACGGACGGCCAAGCAGTTTATTCAGAAAGCGGATGAAATCTTCAAGCTTCTTAAAAATTATCCATCAATGGGACAAATTGAAAAGGGCGACATTAGAGGTTTTCAACTATCACCACAGACAAGGATACTTTACAGAATTAGGGACGAAAAGATTATTATCCTGGCATTTTTTGACGTCAGTCAAGACCCAAATAAAAAATTCGGACATTGATGTCTACAAGCTTAATAACGATCAACGGAAAGCAATTGACGAGGCCAGACAACAAATAAAGAACGGACAATTTTTGACTGACGAAAAATCTAATCGGGAAATTGACGAATGGTTAAGCAAGTAATGGTCATCTTCTCGATCGAGCAAAGCTGTTAGCCACGAAGGCGCAAAGGCACAAAGAATATTGGTTAGTTATTTAACCTCCTGACATAGGGTTGTCAGTGTTCCCACCTTTCTTTACACAATAACTTTAAACACTTACTGCCATGAACAAGCCCTTATTTGTAAAAAACAGCATCGTTATCAATGCATCTACTGCAAAAGTCTGGGATGCGCTCGTCAACCCTGAGCAGACAAAGAAATATATGTTTGGCTGCGAAACCGTTTCGGATTGGAAAGTGGGTAGCCCCTTGCTGTGGAGAGGTGAATATGAAGGCAAAGAAGTGGTTTTTGTAAAAGGTAGTATTGTAGACATCGAGCTCGAAAAATTTCTGGCCTACACTACCATTGATCCCAACTCCACTATTGACGACATACCTGAAAATTACCTGACCGTAACGTATGAACTTACTACTGACAACGGACAAACCCTCTTGACGGTAACGCAAGGCGATTATTCAAAAGTGGCCGAAGGAGAAAGAAGATATACCGAAGCATACAATAACGGTGAAGGCTGGAATCCCATATTGATGGAAATAAAAAAACTGGTGGATGGAGAAAAATAGTTGTTCGTTGATGGTAATTCGTTGATCGGAAAAATGTGGGAAGAAAACGTGACCTTTGTTGGCACAAGACTAAAGCCGTCCCTATGTAAATGACTTTCGAGGATACAATTAACTCAGCAGGTGTATCTCTGATCCTGTTGGCCTTCTTTCTATTAACACTAAATAAGTTAAAGCCCAAAGACAAGACCTACAACTTGTTGAATCTGGCTGGTGCAGCTTTAGCTGGATACGGCTCTTACCTCATCAATGCCATTCCATTTGTAATCCTCGAGGGTGTATGGGCTTTAGTAGCAATTTATGCCCTCATTAAAAACAGGAAGTGATGCAAGACGCTATCGAAACAAAAAAAGCAGCGCCACTCCTGACGCTGCTCAAACCCACTCAATTATAAACTCAATATAAATTCTTAATTACCAGCTCCGTCATTGCTCGCAAAGGTCACTGTGTATCCTCCTATCTTTGTGCCATGTGCTACACCCTTTTCGCAATCCGAGCGATAGTGAATAGCTCCATACAATCGTGAAAGTGAGGCTTCCGTTGCGGCTTCATTAAAGTATTGCGAAGCGGGCGGAAACAAATACGATAGCACGGTAGCGGCACTCGCTGAAAATGTAGAGTGCCCTGATGTATAAGCCGGAAAATTTGGAATGCCAGTGCCTGTACGAATAGAAACATCCAGTTGTGAAGGCCGTGGATTAAAATAGAAGTACTTTGTTTCCCAGCAAGCAACGCCCGCATCGTGAATGGCCATGTTGAGCAAGGCAAAAGCCCTGGCGGCACGCACCTCACTATAATTTGACACTGCTATATATTCTTCCGCAATGTCGTTCCAATGACCAGGTGGTGTATATGTTCCTGCACCATCAGCCCATTTGTGTACAATAGCCAGGTTCTCGCGTGTAATATTATTTGCGTACGATTTTACTTCTTCAACTTCCTTCTCCATCTCAGCTGATAAAGTAGGTGGTGGTGGCAATGGACGCTCGGCCGTGATTTGTGCCGGTGTCATATTCCATGCTTTCACTTTTCCAAAACCAGGTAACATAGGAGGTCTTGGTGGTGTTTCTAAACTTATCCATGGAATTTCACCTCTTGCTATTGCACCATCAGCAAGTGCTTGCCATGAAGCTGCATTACCAACAGCTGCCCCCATACCGTCTGTTCTAAATCTTCCAGTGCCCGGAGCCAGAATGATGGCCGCCACTGCTTTACCCAATGCAAGTCCAGTAGAAATATCGCTGGCAGTTGCTTTACCTGACCAGAGCGCTGCATTTCGCTGATCAGCTGCACGCAATGTAATTTCTTCCAAAGCGGCTGGGAAAAGTACTTTCATCATTTCTGCAGTTGCGCCAGATAGTACGGCATCTTCTGATGGATAAGCTGGAAGATCTGATGCTGGCATCAAGGACTCCACTGAGCTATCTACTTTGTATGGCGAAGGTCTGTTATATTGAAACTTGTAGAACCACGCTGCCTTGAGCGCATCATACTGCGCTACCGATACATAGCTATAGGCACGTGCTGCATACGGAGGATTTGAAAAAGGAAAAGCCGGATCTCCAAATGGGTTTTCTGCATCGGGCAACGGATAGCTGCCATCTGCTTTTGGAGCTGGTGGAAGGTTATACTTTGCTACTAAACCACGAAGAATTTGGTTCCACCGAAGTACACCACCTGCACTCCAATATTCAATTATACTTCTTTGACTTTTTGTAAGCTTGCTTTGAGCATCTTTAATAGCAGCAATTTCTGCTACATAAGCTGCCGATGTTGTAGCAGCAGGGGCTGCCACCGGCACTTGCGTGGAATAATTGGTGAGTATTATAGGTGCCCATGTACCAGCAGTTTGATCAAGTTTTGAAGGAGTTAATACTCCGAGTATCGCTTTTGTCTCTACCTCTTTACTGCAACTTTGCAAAACCAGAGCCATTACAATCACAGTGAACACTGAAAAGAGTATGGCAATTTTTTTATTAAATGTTTTCATGTTGGTCTTTAATTAGAGCTTTTAGCAAAATGAAGTGTGTAGAGTAATCCTCCCATATAGTAAGTTGATTGACCTGTGTTACGTCCAGTTACTGTGTATCCTACACCTGCCCACACAGCCAAACTATTAATTTTAGGAATAAAATATTTTACGGTTGCATCTATTTTTGAAAAATTGATTCGGTTAGAGACGAACGGCATGTCTTGTCTGCGGATGTCACCTCCACCTAATGTATTTTGTTGAGTATAGCCAATAAAAGCCTGTAACCCGTTTTTGAGATAGCCCACGTTGAATGAATAATCCAATACATTAGGCATCCAAACTTCATCGCTAAATGTTAGCTGACCATCGGTGTAATAGGCAGGACGATCAAGTGTAATATTGCTGCGCCAGGTGTAACCGATATTGCCCGTTGCATACCAACCTGAGCTTACTTTATAATGTGTAGTAAAGCGCCCGGAAATTTTTTTGGAAGCCAGACCGATTGAAAGCGGCAAATAATCTGGTGTATAGTCACTAAGTGGCGTTGAAAAACTGCCCACCACAAAAGTGCTTAACTCGCTTGAGCCTATTGTCTTTTTTAAGAAGTTGTACTTGGCACCAACAGTCAAATCCTGAAGGCCACTCATATCGTGAAGAGTACCCTTACTTGCATGCGTCCAAACATAGGGTACCATGGCAATCACATTGATTTTATCCGTTATACCATACGCACCCATCCATGCAACAGTCTTAGTGCTAACTGTACCAATGTTTCCGTTCTCACGGTTGAGCGATCCTTCCCAGTATTTTTTCCAGGAGTCATTTGAATAAATAAATCCCGTGC
>JAYVBN010000421.1:0-15455 GCA_043750455.1 Bacteroidia bacterium
TCATAATTTGACTCAAAAGATAGTATCAGTGCTTCATCCAAACAAATCTGAACTAAGATAACGGTCTCCCCTATCGCAGATAATGAAAACAATCACACCGAAATTTATTTCACTTGCAATTTTTAAGGCAGCCACCAATCCACCTCCGCTACTCATCCCAGCCAGTATGCCTTCTTCTTTTGCCAACCTACGAGTCATTTCGCGTGCTTCCACTTCACTGACATCAATAATTCTATCAACCCTTTCTCGTTCAAATATCTTTGGTAGAAATTCAGGAGACCATCTTCTAATACCGGGGATACTTGATCCATCGGTTGGTTGTGTTCCAATAATTTGCACGCTCTGTCTTTGTTCTTTTAAATAGCGCGATACACCCATGATGGTGCCGGTTGTGCCCATCGCAGAAACGAAATGTGTTACTTGTCCATTTGTATCACGCCATATTTCAGGCCCAGTTGTTTTGTAGTGCGCCTTATAATTATCTGGGTTGGCAAATTGGTTGAGAATGTGATAGCCTTCCTTGACAGACATCTCTTCAGCCAGCTCACGCGAATATTCAATTGTTTTTGCATTGGGTGTAAGGATCACTTTAGCCCCATACGCTTCCATGGCAAGAACGCGCTCTCTTGTTGAATTATCTGGCATCACGAGCGTCATGTTTAGTCCCATAATCCTGGCGATCATAGCGAGTGCAATTCCAGTATTGCCACTGGTAGCCTCCACTAATTGATCTCCCGCTTTTATCTCTCCTCTATCCAAGGCTCCCTTGATCATACTATAAGCAGCACGATCTTTTACGCTTCCACCCGGATTATCGCCTTCGAGTTTTCCGTAAATAGTCACACCTTTATTGATTGGAATGGATTGCAACTCTACCAACGGAGTATTTCCAATCAGTTCTGATAACTTCATTTTTTACTGAGCTTTAAATACAACCAGATCGGTCTCTTCAGTATCACCATTATACATTTTGGCCTGGTAATATATTTTTGAATTAGAAGGAACGCTCCGTGTAAGCCAGACATTACCACCAATCACACTATCGCGGCCAATAATTGTTTCGCCACCCAAAATGGTAGCACCGGCATAGATGACCACATTATCTTCGATAGTAGGATGTCGCTTTTTCTCAGCATCACTTTTATCAACGCTCAAAGCACCTAACGTAACACCCTGATAGATCTTAACATGGTTGCCAATGACGGCAGTTTCTCCGATTACGATTCCAGTTCCATGGTCAATACAAAAATGCTCTCCAATTTTCGCTGCCGGATGAATGTCAATTCCTGTTTTGCCGTGAGCATGTTCTGTAATCACGCGCGGAATACCATCCACACCCAACCGATGTAATTCATGCGCAATCCGGTAGGCTGCAATGGCATAAAAGCCCGGATAAGTTCGCACCACTTCATTTGTGCTTCTGGCAGCTGGGTCTCCTTCGTACATGGCAAGAATGTCATGCTCCAGCCGTTTGTGAATTTTAGGAAGGGCTTCAAAAAATTTAGTAGCCACCTCATTCTCACTCACATGTCTCTTTCCAGAGGTTAGCCTTAGCATTTCCTCCAATTCATTTTGAAGTGTTTTGAAATGCGTTTCAAAATCCTGAAGTGTTGCAAATGATTCATGTGAAAAATCCGGAAAGAGGGCAGCCAACAGTTGCGTAAACACATGAGATACTTCTGCCGGTGAGGGGCAAGTAGGGCATGCCTGATGTGATTGGTAAAGTTTCTGTACAAATGTTTTGTCCATAGTACTTAAAGGAGATTTATAGTGATTAGGTTCAAATCATGAGTTTAAAAAACCATCTGTCATTAAAGGAAGTTGTTCTCAAACGTCAACCCATTCACGTAGTCCTTTCTATAAGGTTTTACAAAGTACGTAAGCAGGCAATAAATCTTCGCTTTTTTGCTAAAAATTAACAAATGGTTTGTGATTAAATTAAAGTTATGGGATTTAGAACAACATAAAAATAGCTGCCACTAACGTCATTGAAATAATGAACCACCGATAGATGCGTTCTGACAATTTTCCGACAATGATAATACCAAGATATGCACCTAATATGATAGCTGGCAATGTCACAAGGCTAAGGAATACCGTATCCAACGTGATGGTATGCCAAACAAAAACATGAAAAGGTACTTTAAACCAATTGACAACTAAAAAGAACCATGCCGTTGTTCCGATAAATGAATTTTTAGGAAGCCGGATAGACAATAAATAAACAGCCATAACTGAATTGGCCAGGTTGCCCACCATAGAAGTAAAGCCTCCTGCCACACCAGTTGCTACACCAAACCACTTCTTGTGTGGCACTTCTTCCTTATGGCTTTCCAACCATACCATAATCACCACACTTGCCACAATGGTAGTTGCCATGATGATTTTAAAAATACTGTCGTTGATGTAGCTGCCTGTGATTGTTCCTACTATAACGCCAAGAGCGGCCCACGGAAATAAAATCTTCAGATGATCCCATGAGGCATGGCGATGATAGTACCAAACGCCCAACACATCGGCCAATACTAAAATTGGCAACATGATACCACTTGACACCTGACCTCCAAAAACACTGGCGAGTACAGGAACAGACATCATGCCCGCACCGTGCACACCCGTCTTGGCCATGCCAATGAGCAAGGCGACTACCAAAATAAGGACGAGGCTGGAATAAGAAAGATGAAATGAAAAAAGTGAAATCAAATGACCGGCTTTAAAATGTTAAAGCTAATGAAATGATTCAAAAAAAATTATCTCAGTGTACTGAGATAATTTTTTAAAAGTTTAAAAAGGAAGGCAGTTAAAACTTACCAAACTTAAATGTGGCATTGTAACTTATCTTACTTAAATCAGTATCGGTTAAACCAGCAGCCGAACTACCAAACGCAGCACGATAGGAAACTCCAGGACTGAACCTCATCCACTTGAGTACATTTATCTCTAATTGCACTCCCGGTTCCGCCACAAAAAAGAAGTCTTCCTTTCCACCGTAATAGTCGTAATTTTCATAATCATGCATACTCTGGTTCCACTCAGGTCTATCATACTGCATGGTAAATCCGCTACCGGCAAAGAGACTAAAGGCCACGTGAAAAGTCTTGTTAGACCCCATAACATATTCCGTAACTAAGCCAGCTTGTCCATATTGATAACTCATTCTCCGTAAGGGATCCATGCTGTATTGCAAAGGAACTGGAATATAATTGGTGGTGCCTCCCCCACTGAAACCAATCATAAACTTTTTATTGATGAATACCCCACCGTATACTTCCACCATATTAGCATAGCTACTTCCCAGGTAAGTAAATTTGTTGGAGATAGCACCGTAACCGGTGACAGAGCCTTTTTCTCCTTTTTTAAATAGGGTTTTCATTTCATCCTGGCCATTGGCTATGCTTCCTATTAATAGAAAACCTGCCAGAAATAATAGATTAATACGTGTTTTCATGTCTTTGACTTGTTTGTATAGCCTAAAGACAATTGACCTGGTGGATACCCCTAGTAACTTAATAAAGTTTTTTTGGGCAGCTATTTCTCCAACTTTTTCAACCCACTATCAATGTAGGCTTTGGACAACCATTGGCCACGAAGCATTACACCTTCTACCTTTTTTGTTTGACTAATATCTGTCAGGGGGTTTCCCGCAATCAGAATAAGATCAGCAACTGCACCTGGTTTGATAACTCCTGCATTGAGTAGGTTCAAATAAGTAGCAACATTCACAGTCCCAGTTCTCAGGGCTTCATAGGGAGTTAAGCCTGAGGCAACAAGATATTGCAGTTCGTTATGCGTTGAAAAACCGGGGACGTTAAATATTTGTGGGGCATCGCATCCAAGCAATAGCCCAACGCCATTCTTCTGGCATTCGTAAATCAATTTCCTTCTAAGTTTGATGTAGTTTTCAATTTTATCAGCCGTGTATAATTCATTCGCCATCAGATTTTTCTTGCTATCAATCCATTGATTGACTGTTTCTATTTTCATGTATTTACTATCCGGATCACTTTTAAAACTATCGGCTGTAAAGCTTGCTGCAAACCAACGATCGGCCAACGATTGTGTTGGCACTACCCAAATGTTTTTGTCTTTAAGACCCTTCATAAGCTTTGGTATCTGCGTTTGATCGGCACGATCGGCAACAAACATTCCAAAGAGGCCCACTTGTTGATCGGTCATCGCTTCAGCATTGGGAACCATGCCTTCAACAAATCCATCCAGGTGATCGATGGAAGAATAACCCGCATCAATGGCACGCCACACCCCTACTGCGTGTGATACGTGACCAACATACGGAATACCTACTTCTTTTGCAGTTGATGAAATTGCCGCAAACGTTTCTTTCGTAAGCCCAGGATGAAGTTTGAGAAAATCATAGCCCATTTCTTTTTGCTTGCGCACCATCTCAGCTCCATACACAGCAGTCTTCACACTTACTCCGCTGAAAGACGGGCCTGTTGTAAAAAAGCGAGGGCCAAGAATCTCACCGCTATTTATTTTAGTTCTCAATTCAAGATGTCTTGGGTGGCCTAACATACCCCGAATGGTGGTGATGCCATTCGCGGCAAACAAAAACAAAACTTCTTTGGAGGGTTCAAGGTCATCCACAGGTGGAACGTGTGCATGCATTTCGCCAAGGCCTGGAATCAGGTACTTGCCTTTGGCATCGATCACCAATGCATCCTTACTGTATGTTAATTTTTTACCAATGGCAGAAACCTTACCATCCTTAATAATAACGGTCTGGTCACTCAGGATTTGCTCTGAATCCATCGGCACCACGTTGACAGACTGAATAACGATTTCGCGCTGGCGAGAGTCGATCAGTTCTTGTCCGAAACTTACTTCAGAAATGAGAATGAGAAGAATGAATAGTTTTTTCATGGAGCTGTGTCTTTAGCTCCACTAACTTACTGAAAAATGGGAAGGGATTGAAATGGTAATGAGTTACCGGTTCCAGAGACTGGTGACCGGTAACTATTTACTATTCATACCGAAGCGACTTCACCGGATCGGACATCGCAGCTTTTAATGTATGAACGCTTACGGTTACCAACGCAATTACAATAACAGTAAAGCTTGGCAGCGCGAATATCCACCATGACAATGGAATACGAGTTGCAAAATCCTGTAGCCAGGAATTCATAATCCAGGCAGCTAGCGGAACGGACAAAACGATAGCCACTCCTATCAATATAACATAATCTTTACTCACCAATCGGAGGATGCCGAACAAAGACGCCCCTAGCACTTTGCGTATGCCAATCTCTTTTGTTCGTTGCAAAGCAGTCAGAGAAGAGAGTCCAAATAACCCCAGACAAGCAATGAAGATGGCGAGCCCGGAAAAAATACTGAAAATATTTCCAAACTGTTGATCCGATTGATATTGCTTATTATAATGATCATCCAGGAAAAAATAGTGGAATGGGTTACCAGGAAATACTTCTTTCCAAGCTGTCTCAAAGATTGCAATTGATTCTTTGACTTGATGTGTGTTAAACTTAACAGAGTAAAATCCATCGGGGGCTTCATCGTAACGAAATATCAAGGCATCAAATGATTTCTTGAGGGATTCCTGGTGGTAGTCTTTCATAACCCCAACAATCTTAAACGTATCTCCCCAAAAGTGAATCTTATCGTTAATAGCATCTTCAGGTTTGGCAAAGCCCATCAAGCGGCTTGCCGATTCGTTTAATAAGACATTTTGTTTTTCATTAACCACCTCATCTGAAAACTCACGACCCGTTACCATCTCTAAACCAAACCCTTTATTGAAGGAACCATCTGTCATGATAATTCGGTATTGATTCTGTTCGTCTTCTCGCTGACTTAGTCTTCGGATACCTCCAGCATTCCAATCCGGCTGGCTCCCTGGCACTGAACTTGAAGCGGTTACAGAAACCACATCTGATTGAGTTGAAATCTTCTGCTTGAATACTTGAAACTTTTGCTTGTACGTAGAGTCAGTTACACTTGGTGATTGCATGACCACAGTTTGTTCAATGTTAATCCCTAAGCTTTGATTTCGCATAAAACTAATCTGCTGGTATACAGTAAACGTTCCTACCATTAATGTTATCGAGGCAATGAACTGCGATACCACCATTCCTTTTCGTAGCCAAACGCCTTGATCAGAGTTCTTAAACTTTCCTTTCAATACCTCCACCGGACGGAAAGATGACAAGACAAATGCAGGATACAAACCAGACATCAATGCTCCCGATAAAATCAAACCGGCAAGCACTAACCAAAACATGGGTTGCTGAAAAAGTTGGTAACCAAGTTCTCTGCCCGTGAGATCGCTGAACCAAGGCGTGAGCAAGAAAGCAAATGCTACGGCCAGCATAACTGCCATGATATTCAAGAAAAGTGACTCCGTTAAAAATTGCTGAACTAGTTGGGAACGAAAGCCCCCCATTACCTTGCGTACACCCACTTCACGGGCACGTTCAATAGATTTGGCGGTAGATAGATTAATGTAATTGATCCACGCAATGATCATGATTAATATGGCCACGATGGAAAGAAACTTAACAGATTGTCTATTTCCATTGGGCTTAAACTCCATGATAAAATCAGAATCCAGGTGAATGTCAGCAACGGGTTGCAAATGAAAAATCATATCGGCATTGAAATCCTTCAACTCTTTTCCATTTATTTTTTGAACCAGCGCGGGAATTTTAGATTCAAATACTTTCGGGTCTGTCTTCTCATCTAATAGGATATAGGTCATGAACCCATCCCAATTCCATGAGGTGATCGGATCATCCCATAATTTCTGCAAACTAGAAAATGAACCCAATGCATCTATCTTCATGTGAGTGTTGATTGGCAAGTCTTCAAATACTCCACTGATTTCATACTCCGTTCTCCCATTTGCTTTCAGGGTTTTTCCAATCGGATTTTCGTTGCCAAAATATTTTCTGCCAAGCGACTGAGATACTACAATTTTAAAAGGATCCTTTAAGACAACTGAATCAATACCTTCAATGAGTTTTATTGAAAACACTTTGAAGAAATCCTCAGAAGCGAAATAGACATTGTCCTCTTTAAAAAAGACATCACCGTTTGAAAGTGTAGAGCCACGTCCATGCAGGCGCACGTAATTTTTCACCTCTGGAAAATTTGCTTTCAGATCAGGGCCAACCCCTGCTGCACCTGCTGCCCATCGGGTAGAGAGTTCTCCTTTATCGTAACGGTCCAATTGCAGCCTGAATATTCTGTCCTTCTTGTCTAGAAAATTATCGTAACTCAACTCATGCAACACAAACTGCCCGATCAAGATGCATGCAAGCATACCTATGGCAAGTCCTGAGACATTTATAAAAGTGAACACTTTATTTTTGGAAATATAGCGCCAGAGGGAGGTGAGGTAGTTTTGGAACATAGCTTATTAGGTTACCTTCAATACTTCTAGTTTTTAAAATAGTTACAAGTCACTGATAGTGTTAGAAACACAAACAGAAGCGACTTCACGGGTGTTGTAATGATGTTACGAAAGGTGGTGAGCAGGTAGTTTTTGAACATGGCGATGGCTTTTTAGAGTGACGATGACAAGGATGGTGCCATATGTAAATTGCCAAAAAGAAAGCAAAAAGGGAGTTATATAAATTTAATTCGCACCTAAGCGAACAAATACGTCCGGTAATGGACGACATATTACCTGTTAATATCGGATCAAACAAACGATTTCAGATAAGGATTATAAGGGCAGGATTTATATTTTTGCAACCGACATAAAAAAAATAAGAGAACCGTATGGGACGCGTATTTGAGAAAAGAAAACACAAAATGTTCGCCCGCTTTGATAAGATGGCAAAGGGGTTTACCCGTATTGGAAAAGATATTGCCATTGCTGTAAAACTCGGTGGGGCATTGCCGGAAAATAACCCAAGGCTGCGCATGGCCATTCAAAATGCGAAAGGTCTTAACATGCCCAAAGACCGGGTTGATGCTGCAATCAAACGCGCCTCCACCAAAGAAGAAAAAAACTTTGAAGAAACTATCTATGAAGGATATGCACCACATGGTGTACCTATAATTGTAGAATGCGCAACCGACAATCCAACGCGCACTGTAGCTAATATTCGCCTTTTGTTTTCTAAAAATGATGGAGCCATGGGTAATTCAGGTTCTGTAGCATTTCTTTTTGAGCGGAAGGGAGTTTTTAAGTTTGATTCAAAAAAAATTAATCTTGACGAGCTTGAATTAGACCTGATTGATGCTGGTGCATCAGATATTTCAAAAGAAGAAGAGATTATTATTTACACTCAGTTTACCGAGTTTGGTCACATGCAAAAATTTATTGAATCAAAACACCTTGAAGCCAAAAGTTCTGAACTTCAATATATTCCAACTATGACAAAAGAACTTAGCGAGGCTGATCAGGATGAAGTGCTCAAATGTGTGGAGGCCCTGGAGTCTGATGATGATGTTCAGAACGTCTATCACAATCTTGCTTAAATATTTAAATACCAACCCTATTTAACGCTTTCCGCTTTCGCTTTTTATCTTATTTTTGTAGGTCTATGATCTTAAAAAGGAGGCTTCTAATCTAATTTCTGATTCCTTTTTTGACCAAATACAAACTTAGGCTAATGAGGTTCGCCCTTGCGCTGTTGTTCTTCCTTGTATCATGGCATCTTGCTGTAAGTCAGAATGTTGAGTCATTCGGTATTTTTGCTGGCCTAAATGCGCCCTTTACCTTGGATCAAGGATTTCAGAAAGATCCTCGCTTCCTTGGGCAACTCACTGTTCGTACTACCCCCATCGGATTCAACTATGGCATGGACTATATGGGATATGGCTTCTTGGTTTCACCTTCATACCTCCAGGTAGGACAAAAATTCATCATCCAAAATACCAGCGGTGGGCATGCCGGCATCCGTGACGTGACTATGAATTATTTTAGCGTACCGGTATCACTAAAGCTACACATAAACGATATCGCATTCTTTAGACTTAGCCTGGTGGCAGCATTGAACTTTAATTATTTGGTAGAAGGAAAGGAAACAATGAGCTTTGTAGCCTCCAAACTAAAGTATCCTTCTAAGGTTTCAGTTCCAACTGACCCTGGCTATGTTGTATCATATGATGGCGTGTTTGTGCCGGAAGTCAACGACCAGGTTTATGTCTCTAATGACAAATTCAAACCCATTCAATTATTTGCAGGACTAGGCCTCCGATCTGATTTCGACTTAAATGATAACTGGAGTTTGAACTTTGATGGCCGAGCAAACTTTGGAATTTTTGAGCCTCGCAAAAATAATTATATCCAACAACTGCAGAACCCAAGTGGACCGGTTGATATAAACGGAAGCCCAGGAGCACCTGACTTATATGGTATAAGACGAGAGGTTTACCTTTCTGTGCAGATCGGATTTTCCAAAATCATAGTCACTAAGAAAGAATTCAAACCCAAGCACACAGAACAGAAAGCCACCAAAGTCTCCCCAGCCAAGCCAAAAGCCGGCACCAAAATGTCTAAGAAGAGAAGACGGTAGTTTGTGACCGGTGATCCGGTAATTAATTAGTCATTAGTAATACTTGCAGATGACCAATGACTTATCTTACAGATTACCCATTTTACTTCCCAAGACTAAACACATGTTGACCATTGACAGATTCTTTTCTGCCGGGACCGAGTGTTGTTTTACTCCACGTCAAGGCAAGCTTTAATGAAGTGGAGGTCACCTCCTGAAGCTTTACTTCCAACCCATCATCACGTTTTACGGCAGTAGCATCCGCATTGGTAAAAGACCACGTACCGCTGGCTGGCCAAACAGCTCCGCCATTCGTTGATGTAAACCCGGTGGCACTAAACTTAAGACTCAGATCTTTGTAAATACTTGTCTTGTCGGTGCCATCAACTGTCACACTTTGCATCTTCCAGGTGGGTAAAGTGAGAATGGCTTTCACTTCCTCTTGTTTGGAGGCAGGTGCTGGTGTAGGGTCAGCCGCTCCTCCTTTGCAACCCGAAAGATGGATTAGGGTTGCTACCGTTGCTATAAGCAAAAATGCTACAGCTACTCTTTTTGTGTAATTAGTTTTCATAAGTTTTTTGTTTTACCTCGCTCTTCATCTCTTCAGTGAAGAGGTTAGAACAAATTTGATTTTACTTTTTACGTTTCTAATTCCAAACCCAACCTTGCCCCTCTCCATTTGGAGAGGGGTTGGGGGTGAGGTGTTTTTTACTTTTTAATAAACTTAATCTGCCTAATAACATTGCTCTCCTGAACTCTCAACAGATAAACTCCTTGGGACAAATGTTGCACACTGGCGCGATGAACGGCTTCTCTCTTCTCCAACACAAGTGAGCTAGTCCGCCCCGTCATTTCAAAAAGTTGTGAACTGCCAATCTCTCCTTTTAGTCCGCGCACTTCCAGATAGTCTTCTACCGGGTTGGGATAAATCATTATTGCAGTGGACTGCAGAACTATATCGCCTGTGATTACAAACGGTATGTCTGCTGAAAATTCACTAATGCAATCATCAGCTTTAACTTGCACTTTATAAATGCCAAGAGTGTTTACACTTAATGTTGCAGTTGTTGCACCTGTAATGGCCGTGCCGTCTTTAAACCACTGGTTGCCTGCCGAAGCACTCGAGGTAAGTGTGGGTGTTTCTGTGTTGGCTCCTCCAACGGTTATCGTTGGCTTGGCCGGCTTAATGCAAAAACTCCGGACTATGCCAGTCGCAGGGTTGAAAGATGCATTCCCCGACTGGCTTGCTTCAATCGTTTCACGTCCTGCTTTTACCAGTGTCACAATACCCGCAGCAATGGTAACCTTATCAGAGGCAGTGGCAATGTGTACTGCCAAACCTGAACTTGCCGTTATGCTAATAGCAAAGGGTGGGTCACCCAATGTTTTATCAGGGATTGCCGCAAAGGTGATTGTTTGGTTTTGCTTCGCCTCGGTGGTGACATCAATCACATTGGAGTTAACAGATGTGCTGGTGGCATCTACTGCTCTCACTCTGTATTTGTAAGCCGTGCCCAATGTCAATCCAGTTACGGCATCACTGGTTCCGGTAACTGATTTATCAGCGAAGCCTGTTACTAAATTCGCAAAGTTATCGGCTGATACATCGAGTCGATAACCTGTTGCCCCGGTTACGGCATTCCAGTTTGTTGTGAACCCACTTTGTGTGATGGCAGTAGCGGCTATAGCTACAGGTGCAGCTATAACTGGAATTGGTAATGTTGTCACATCTATCACATTGGAATTGACAGAGGTAGGTGCCGTGCTGGTTGCCCTCACTCGATACTTGTATGCGGTGTTTGCCGTAAGCCCATCAACACCTACTGCCCCATGCCGTGGCGCACAACAACACCTCTTACACGCTCTTTATCTTGCATAACTTCACAGGCTTTAAAACTTCACCCGTGCTCAACTACAGGCTATCGCATTTAACAACCGATGAAAAGTTTATAACACTCAGCGAAGGAAGTGTAGCCCCACCTTGTCCCTATCCCTTCACGAAAAGTGAAAAAGATGTATTGAAGCGGTTGGCAGAAGGAAAGAGTATGGCTGCTATTGCCCATGACAACCACATTAGCCTGGCTACGCTAAAAAAACACCGGGGCAACATCCTCAGAAAAACCGGTGATAAAAAAATGGTGTCTTTACTAAAGGACTGCCTGCAAAATGATTGGTTGGAAAATTGAAGACTTGCATACAACACAATTAATGAATACATGCTATAAAACAATCCTATGAAAGAAACAGACTTAACGACCAACTATACCAAGGTTATACAAAAATTCCTGAAAGAAGGTATTCATCCCGGTGAAGCAAAACAATTGGTGGCCGAGTTATTGAAGCAAGTGTGGGTAAAAAAATTAATGGTTTTCAGTGACCAGGCTATTTTAGTGACGGATGTGAAGACTACAAAATATTTTTATATGAGCCCAACTATTGAAAATCTAACTGGATATAAACCAGAGGAAATTCCTGATCTCTTTTCAGTGTTTAAAATAATTGACCCCAGGGAAATGACCATTCTTCCTAAAGTTTCCGAAATTGCCTTAACCAAAATTGCTTCCCTTAATTATTCATTAGAAGAGCTGCGTAAATTAAGATTCTCGCGCAACAATTGGTATATCCGAAAAGACGGCACGCCTATCAATGTTCTTCAACACAGTATGGGTCTTGCATTCAATGAACAAGGTATGATCTTACTTGAATTCCTGATAGCTACAGATATTACCCATTTTAACAATTCGCCCAATCACTTTTATACGCTATCAAAGACAGAAGATGATGGCACGGAGGAGATTCTATTGCACGGTGTGATGGAGCAAGATTCCATTACGCCACGTGAACGTGAGATATATTCTTTGCTAACGCTGGGCAAAACCTCTGAAGAAATTGCAGCCCAATTAAATATCAGTACTGAAACGGTAAAAACCCATCGCAAACATTTGCTGGAAAAAACAAATTCAGAAAACAGCATTGATTTGCTGCGATATGGATATGCACAAGGGTGGTTGTAAAGTATTTTACGTAAGTTGATAATAGATGATCTCTAATATTGATTTAATGTGTCGTCAGGTCTTCCGACCTGATGTGCTTCATCCGATGGTTCAACGCGCAAAAAGCTAACTTACTGACCATCACAAGTAAAAGATTTCTAAACGTTGGTCGGAAGACCTGACGTTCAGTCCTATAGGGCAATATAAAAGTTGAGTTTTGGTTTATGATTCAATATTTTGCCGATGGTAGGGTGCTACCCTTCCATCTTTTATTTAAATTTGATACATGGTAATAGGTAAGAAAAAACTAAAGGTCAAGAACACCAAGGATAAGGATGGGACGAAGGGAGTATTTATACCTTCTGATGATTGGAAATCCTTTAAGCAAGAATTGGAAATCCTAAAGAAAAATTTGACTAGTAAGCCTACTGAAAAAGTGGAGAAGCCATCTGTATTAAAAGACCTGAAGGAGGCTATACAAGAAGTAGGTCTTATCCGGCAGGGAAAAATAAAACCCAGGGATATAAAAGATCTTTTGCGTGAGCTTTAAGATCATTCCAACCTCGCGATTTGAAAAAGAGGCTAAAAAAATCTCACGAATTTATCCGGGATTTAAAAAAGATATTGAAAAATTAACTGTTTCATTGGCGGAACTACCCGTTCAAGGATCACATATTGGTCATGGCCTTTACAAAGTAAGAATTCCAATTACAGGCAAATCCTCGGGAAAGAGTTACGGAGCCAGGGTGATCCATGCTGTATTTTCTGTTGACAGCCAAGTTTATTTACTTACTGTATATGACAAAAGTGTTAAGAAAGATTTAGGAAGTAACGAAGCCCGCGAATTGGTACAATTAGTTAAAAAAATCAAATCATCTTAAAGCCAAGGCATCTTAAAGTGTCGTCAAAAGTGTCGTCAGGTCTTCCGACCTGATGTGCTTCATCCGATGGTTCAACGTGCGCACGAAAGGCGCTAAACTTACTGACCATCACAAGTAAAAACAGATTTCAAAACGTCAGGTCGGAAGACCTGACATCACTCGGAAACCATTCATTTTTTAACAGGTGTGGCCAGCGCAAAAAATAAAAGCAATGACGATGCCCACGTTCTGACCGAACATGAACTGGAAGTGCTTCGCTTTGTTGCCAAAGGTTATACTTATGATTTCATTGCCGATAAAATGTTTGTCAGCAACGATACCGTAAAGAAGCACATGTCCAACATTTTCAAAAAATTACGGGTGAAGAACAAGATAGAAGCCATTAACAAAAGCAGGGAGTGGCTGTGAGTTTTTTTGTTAAAAGGAATCCAAAAGTTAGCAGCTGACAATAAAGCAATTGACAAAAACGCGGGAAGGCAATCACTAACCAGCAACGGGAACTTTTATTGTAATTTTCGTGCCTGCGCCCGGTGTGCTTTCTACCTGGAATCCGGCCTTTATCATTTCTGTCCTCTTTTTCATATTGATCAGTCCATAATGTTCCGGCTTAATTTCCAGCGGCCACTGAAATCCTTTGCCATTGTCATGGATACACAACATAACAAAACCCTGGCCTTTCATAAGGGAAACTTGGAGCAGGCTTGCCCCGCTGTGCTTAATGGCGTTCTGAACGGCCTGTTGAAAAATCCGGTATAGGTTTATCCCCACATCGGGCGTAAGGCGGACTACGCTATTCTTCCCTATAATTTTCATATCCAACTCCATTGGGAGGTTTGTCTTTCGGTATTGCCAAAAAAGTGTGTTGATGCGTTGCTCCAGTTCCTCTAAGGAAATAAAGTCCTTGTTCAGGGCTCAGATAGAATCGCGCAATTCATTCATCGCATGGTCGGCCAGCAACAGCGTACCTCCCACTCTACCGCCATTACCGATGCACGTTTAGAGCTACTACAACAGAAGGCAGATCAGCAACAGAAATATAAAATCCGAATTGAAGATTTAGTTAACGCGGAAGGGAAAGCCGCTGGAACGAAAGTAGTGATTATCATCCCCACGGGCACGCAAGCACTTAAAACAGGATAGAACCTTTATCTACGATGACCCAAGCGATAATCTTAGAGAACGAACCTTTGGCAATGGAAACATTAGTCCATATGCTATCGCAGTATTGCCCCACTGTTAAACTTGTTGGAAAAGCGTATAACAATGCACAAGCCAAAGAGACTATCGACAATAATTTGCCTGACTTGGTTTTTATGGATATAGAATTAGATAACAGTAATAGTCTTGAGCTTCTTACCCAGTACAGTTCGCCACGGTTTGATATTATTTTCACAACTGCACATGCCGGGTATGCTATACAGGCTATCAAAGCCTCTTGCCTGGATTACCTGATCAAACCAATTGACTACAGAGAACTTCAAAAAGCAGTAGTGAAACATGAACAAAAACTGAGTATAAACAGCCTTGATCAGAGGCTGCAAATTATGATCCATAACCTTGGCAGCCAACACTTAACTAAGTTGGCAATCCCTACTGTAAACGGTTTTGAATTTTTCAATGCAATAGATATTATCATGTGCAAAGCCGAAGGAGCTTATACAAACATTAATTTCATTAACAAGGGGCAGTGCTTAACTTCAAAACCAATAGGTGAGCTTGAAACTTTGCTCGGTGCTTCCTTTTTCCGCTGCCATAAATCATACTTGATCAATCTCAAGCATATTGTAAAATTCAATCGATCTGAAAGTAAAATTACGTTGACAGAAAACATCACTGTAGATTTAGCCAGTAGAAGGCAGGAAGAGTTTCTGAGGCTTGTTCGGTAAAATTGTTTGTGGAGTTTCTCAACGAATCACCCATGGCAATATTCGAGGCGAAGAAACTGTGGCAATTGAGTGTCGGTAGGAAATAAATTTCCTCACCATTTGCAATTCCATTCCACAGGTCTATCTTTGCGGCTCGATTTCCGAAACGGTCTGTTCGTCTAACGGTTAGGACACCAGATTTTCATTCTGGTAATAGGGGTTCGATTCCCCTACGGA
>JAYVBN010000422.1:0-8635 GCA_043750455.1 Bacteroidia bacterium
GATTTTAGATCCCGTTTAAGCTGCCCTTTGGCACAGTAGGTGACAAAAACAGCACCAGACTTCATGGACCGTTCTATTTTTTTTAAAATTGAGAGCTCCCACATTTCGGGCTGCTTGCTGGGTGCAAAGGCATCGAAATAGATGACATCAAATTTTCCGTCTCCTAACTCAACATCTTGAATTTTAGCATGACGTTTTACTAGTGAGAAATTACTGGCTATTTCTACTTGCTGATTCCAAGTGGAGTGATGCAGCTGCATGAAATATTTTTCTGAACCAGAAAAATTCAGGGTTTTAGAATAGTTTAATAGAGAGACTATTTCCTGTTCGATTGGAAAAGCTTCCAATGATTCATACCGAATTTTTGTTGATCCATACAGGCTATGTTGCAGTGTCAGAAGCGCATTTAAACCTGTGCCAAAGCCAACTTCTAAAATCCTGATTTCAGGTTGATTACTGCTTTGCTCAAAATAGTCAAGTCCATTTTTAAGGAAAACATTGATAGATTCCTGAATAGCCCCGTGAACAGAGTGATAGGTTTCGTTTAGTTCAGTGTTAAGCAATGAATGAGAGCCATCGGAGGTTGTAATTAATTCAAGTTTGTCAAGCATACATTAATTTACCCTTAGGTTCAGGAATTGATCGCCCCAAGGACTTTGCAGTTTCAATCCAATCCTCAATGATAGATGATACATTTGTTAGAGCTTCCTGATAAGATTGCCCATCTGCCATACATCCATGAAGTTCTGGCACTTCAGCTAAGAAAACTTTGTCATCCTTACTCCAATAAATGATGATCTCGTATTTAGATTCAGTTTTCATTTTCTTTTAATTCAATTTTGTATTTAAGAATAATTGATCTTACCTGTTTTACCTGATATGGCTTTGCTTTGCCGGACTTTTCTTGAATATTAATGATCTCAACGATATTATCCCTGTAGAAGATATGATGGCTTCCACGAATTCGTGATTGAAATCCTAATCTAGTCAAAAGTGAAACAAGCTCATCAAATCCAATGTTTGCATCTGATGTTCCCCTAAGGACTTTTGTTAATATCTTTTCGAATTTACTCATTTAATCCTTTCTAATCAAAGCCACCGCATAGGCATTCACCCCTTCCTGTCTGCCAACATATCCCAGGGTTTCATTGGTAGTAGCTTTTATTGAAATATCATCTTCACCAATATTCATTAATGGAGCAAGTACTTTTTTCATTTCGGGTATGTGGGGATTGATCTTCGGTTTTTCAAGGCAAAGCGTGCAATCTACATTCTCAATATGCCATCCTTTGTCAGAAAGCATTTTGGTCACTTCTATTAAAAAATATTTGCTATCCTTTCCTTTCCATTGGCTGTCGGTGTTTGAAAAGTGAAAGCCTATATCGCGTAAATTGGCTGCACCTAGCAGGGCATCGCAAATGGCATGAATAAGCACATCGGCATCGCTATGTCCAACCGCACCTTTTTCTGCTGGAAGCTTTATCCCTCCCAGCCAAAAATCACGACCTTCTTCTAATTGATGCACATCGAAACCCATTCCTACCCGTATCTTCATTGGATTATTTTTAAATAGCTAAAAAACTTCCATCAACAATCAAGAGCTTTGCTCCATTTGGAGAAAAGGAACGATGAGAACTTAATTCATCCGATACCTGATACGACATTCCCTTTGTCATGTGAAATTTCTTCCCATCTTTCAACTCAGTGATCAACTCTCCTTCTAAAACAAAAAGAAGATGTCCTTTTTCACACCAATGATCAGCCAGATAGTTTTTAGAATACTCAACCATTCTAATCCGCAAGCCACCTAACTGCAACGTCTTCCAAGTGGCAACACCTGTTTCGCCAGGATAAGGTGTTGAAAAAGCGGTACTCCAATCCGTCACATCAAAAGGTATCCGGTATTTTTCCTTCGACATCTTACTGAAAAATCAATTATTAACAGCTTTGTAATACATCACTGAAGAGTTTTCATCACGTAAAACCTGGCCAGCTACCCGCTTAATATCTTCTAATGTTACTGTACTAATTAATTTGGCCTCCTGATTCACCCAATCGGGATCACCGGAAAGCGTTGCAAATGCAAGATTCATTGCTCGGTTCATCACTTCTACTTCTCCAAATTCAAGTGTGGCTTCCGCCTGGTTTTTTACTTTTTCAAGCTCCTCCTCTTTTGCACCTTCCGCCACTATTTTTTGTAAAATATCATCCACTTCTTTTTCGGCACTTTTCAAATCAATTCCTTCTTTAACACGTCCACTGACTACAAACAATCCCGGGTCAATTGTACTCATAACAAAAGAAGATATAGAAGTAAAAATTTCCTTCTCCTTAACCAACTGCTGATATAAGCGACTTGATTGCCCACGACTAAGCACATCGCTCAACAAATCCACTGCATAATAATCCGGATGAAAACGCCCGGGCATGTGATAGGTTTTATAAATGGCGTTGGCGGGAACTTTCGCCTCCACTTCCAATACACGCTTTTGTTTCTGCTTCGGCTCTATTGGTAATTTCCTATCTGTCTTTTTTCCGGCAGGAATAGGGCCAAACCATTTCTCAGAAAGTTGTTTTACTTGGTCAAGCGTAACATTACCCGCCACCACCAACACGGCATTATTCGGAACATAGTGAGCAAAGAAAAAATCCCTTACGTCATCCATTGTAGCTTTTTCAATATGACTCACCTCTTTACCTATTGTAGCCCACTGATACGGATGATTCTGATAGGCTAACGGGCGAAGTTTTAGCCAGACATCTCCGTATGGTTGATTAAGATATCGCTGTTTAAATTCTTCAATCACCACTTTGCGCTGCACTTCCAGTACTTTAGGATCGAATGAAAGACTTAACATGCGGTCGCTCTCTAGCCAAAATCCGGTTTCAAGATTTGCCGCAGGAACAGTCAGATAATAATTGGTGATATCAGTGCTGGTGAATGCATTATTCTCTCCTCCTACTTTTTGCAGCGGCTCATCATAACTTGGAATATTGGCCGAGCCACCAAACATCAGATGCTCGAAAAGATGCGCAAAGCCCGTTTTATCCGGTTGCTCATCTCGAGAACCGACATCGTACAAAATATTAAGTACCGCTATCTGTACGGTGTGGTCTTCGTGCACAAGCACCTTAAGTCCGTTGGCGAGGGTAAACTGATGAAATGAAATCATGTGCGTCAAAAATACATAGATTCTGGAGATCGGATGCTTGATTCTGGAAGCAGGATGTTTAAATAACTCTCAAGAGTAGTTGCGATTGACCGATACTTGCTAAAATACCATCTAAACATCTGGAGTTTACCAAACAAAAATTCTGAGATTTCTCAAATCCTGTTCATATTTGCAGGGTTCTAATCCCCTGACATGAAGTACAAACGTATCGTCCTCAAACTTAGCGGTGAAGCGCTAATGGGTTCTAAACAAAGTAATATCGACCCAACTGTATTGGAGCAATATTCGGAAGAGATTAAGGCTGTTAAGGATGAGGGAGTAGAGATTGCCATTGTAATAGGTGGTGGAAATATTTTCAGGGGAGGTCAGGCCGAAGCATTGGGAATAGAAAGAGTACAAGGTGACTACATGGGTATGCTGGCTACCGTGATCAACGCAATGGCCGTTCAAAGTGCGCTTGAAAGACATGGGATGTTTACACGATTGATGTCGGGTATAAAAATGGAGCAGGTATGCGAACCGTTTATTAAGAGAAGGGCGATACGACATTTGGAAAAGGGAAGGATTGTGATCTTCGGGGCTGGTATTGGTAATCCCTATTTCACAACTGATTCAACTGCGAGTCTTAGGGCTATTGAATTGCAAGCCGATGTAGTGCTAAAAGGAACACGCGTAGATGGCGTTTATGACAAAGACCCAGAAAAATTTCCAAATGCTGTGCGCTTCAAAACACTTAAATTTCAGGAAGCATACGAGAAAAACCTGAATATTATGGACATGACGGCTTTCACACTTTGCATGGAAAATAAATTACCCATCATTGTTTTTGATATGAACAAGAAAGGAAACTTATTGAAGATTGCGAAGGGCGAAGAGGCGGGAACGTTGATTAGTTAACCTCACCCCGACCCTCTCCATTTGGAGAGAGAGGATAAAAGTTTACTCAATACTATTGATTATGGAAGAACTCGAACTTTATCTGGACGAAGCAAAAGACCTGATGAGTAAATCCTTCAGTCATGTTGGTCATGAGCTCACAAAAATCAGAGCAGGAAAAGCAAGTGCAAACATGCTGGATGGGATTATGGTATCCTATTATGGTGCCATGAGCCCTTTAAGTCAGATATCATCTATCACCACACCCGATGCCCGTAGTCTTTTTATTAAGCCATGGGAAAAATCATTAATTCAGGAAATTGAAAAGGCGATTATGCAAGCCAATCTTGGGCTCACTCCACAAAATGACGGGCAACAAGTAATCATCAATGTACCTATGCTTACAGAGGAACGCAGAAAGCAATTGGTAAAACAAGCCAGTCAGGAGTGCGAACATGGCAAAGTGAGCATTCGCACTATTCGCAAAGAAACAAACGAGCAACTGAAAAAAATTAAAGGCGTTTCTGAAGATGATGTCAAGAATGGCGAAGAGACCGTGCAGAAATTAACCGATGAATTTATCTTAAAGATTGACGCGCTAATGAAGAAGAAAGAAGCTGAGATAATGACGGTTTAACTATAAAAAATAATTGAAAATAAAAAAGGGCATCTACATGGTGCCCTTTTTTATTGCTTGGATCTTCAATTAATATCCCCACTTTTTCATAATGGCAAGATCTTCTTTCATACAGTCCAGCGGTGCTTTGCCTTGGTAGGATTCTTGTTCGATAATAAAATGAATAGTGCCTGCCGATTTACGACCGAGGTCAATTACTTCCTTGACGTTTACAATACCAACACCAAGAATGGTACTTTCATATTTTTCGTGGCCACCGGCTGATAAGATTGCATCTTTTACATGCATGGATTCAAATCGGCCAGGATATTGACGCACAATGTCGATTGCCTTTGCTCCTCCATTGTATAAATTACCGATATCCAATTGTTGCATCACTAAAGATGGATCGGTATTCTGCATTATCACATCGTAGACTGTTTTGCCATCCACCTTTTCGCTAAATTCAAAATCATGGTTGTGATACCCAAACTTCATTCCTGATTTTTTGCATAGCTCTCCGCTCTTATTGAAAATATCCATTTGCTTTTTCAATACATCAGAAGTATTGCGCAAGTCTTTTTCCAAAGAAGGACTGATTACAAATTGTTGACCAAGTGTAGCGGCATCTTCTACTGTATACTTCCAGGCATCCGTAAAGTCCTTCTTAGCTTCATCCCAATGCTTCTTACCCATCACAGTATGGCCGCTTGGCATTTTCATGCCCAGATCGTCCAACACTTTTTTGAATTCCTTAGCAGAAAAGCCATAAAACTTCCTATCTACGTAGTCGGCATGCTCCACATTTTTGTAACCCATCTCGGCCAATTGCTTCAACGTGCCCAAAGGGTCCTTCTTCATCTCTTCGCGCACGCAATAGAGCTGTAGTCCTAATAATTCTTTACCTCTTTTTGCAGCAAACAACGAGTGTGACAAAACAGAAGTACCTGCAAGAGCAAGTGCCCCTTTCTTAAGAAAATCTCTTCGTGATGTATTCATAGCCTAATTTGTTTATTGTAAGTTGGAATATCCTGAAAAATCAGGATTTTAAAAAAGCTTTTTTTATGAAGAGCTTCTCTGCTTACGGAAAAGGTAGAAAAGAGGTAACTCTACTATTATATCCCCTCTTCAATATTGAAATGACGTTTCAATTTATCAGCACCTTTGCGATCCATGAGAATGATAAGATAATCTCCAATTTCGACCTTAACGTCACCATCAGGGTTTTTCAACAGCTTTCTTTCACTTCCTGAAATTTTAACAATTCCGAAAAGAACCACATTGCAGTGCTTCTTGAGATCAAAGAATACCTTTTCATAAAATATACCAGCAAACGGGTTGTTATTCTTTACCATGATTTGCTTCATATCATACTCATGGTCTTCATGTGCATAAGCGATGATCTCCTCTGTTAATATTGCAACATCTGGTTCGTATATATAACTGGCCAGGAGTTTAGAAGAAATTTCGTTTTTAGAGATAGCGTATGTTACACCCGCGGCATGGAATGTATTTTTCAGGTTACCATTATCCAGTGTGACAACATAGTTAAGATCTGAAAAATGCTTCTTCAAATTGATAACATACACCAGTTTTTCGGTATCATCGTTTAGGTTAACGAATACAACAGAAGCCTCTCTTATATTAGCCTTTTCAAGCATGTCAAAATTATTGAAATCTGTAAAAAGAGTAAAGATTTTCTCATCGCTATAATATTCTTTGATAATATCAATACTGGCTCGATCTTTTGTAATAATCGCCACTTCGCGCCCCGCACCCGCCAAATGGCTAACCACTGATTGACTAAAATCATTCCAGCCGATGATCACTACATGGTTCTTAAAGGTAGTGCCATTGAGGCCCAGTTCCTTTCGTTCTTTTATTGTATTCATAAAATTTGTTACCTGACTTATAATAAAACCATAGACACCCAAACTGGACAACATCACCACAAAGCCCAATGTACGACCCCAATAAGTAACCGGAATTACATCTCCATAACCAACTGTTGTAATAGTGGCCACTACGTACCATAGCCCATCTTGCCAGCCTGTTAAAGTTGCTCCGGGTTCATCGGACTCAATTACATGCAAAAGAAAAATAATTGCCCCATAAAAGAGCACTAAGCCAATAAGTGAGTAAACGAGTCTCTTGTTGTCGGTCTTCTTCACACTACTAAAAGAAGCATAAATAAGTCAAAAATAAATAAATAAAAAAGGCCTCTGCTCAAATCATCAATTTCTGCAATCTAAAAGGGCAGAAGAAACCTCCTTTACCTCAACAATACCACGTTTACGATCCCATGTATTGTAGATATAGGTGGTAATTTCTGCTATCTCGAGTTCAGTAAGATTAGTAATTCCGTTCATGGGCTTATTGTAACCTCTTCCGTTGACTATTAGCTCGCCTTCTCTGCCGTTTTTTATTAAGCATACCACCTCTTCAAAACGGTTGTCCATAAAATCCGACTTGTTTATTGGTGGGTAAAGCAGCCCTAAGCCGGCCCCATTCTTCTGATGGCAATTGCTACAATTTAGCTCGTATAGCACTTTGCCTTGCACATAGTACTGTTCAAACTTTGTCGTTTGTTTGTGATCGTTTGAAGTGCAGGATAAAAAAAATGTAAACAGTAGGCACCATCCTATTAATTTCTGACAAACTGGTTCGTCCTTCCTACTGCACATCTTCTGCCTTAAGTCGTTCTATATCCCCAATCAATCTGTTCACTTCTTCCTCTTTGGTGCCATCGTACTTTCCCCGAATTCTCCCAAACTTATCAATTAACAAAAAAGCCCCACTGTGAATAAATCCATCGGGTTCCGTTTTGTCCTCCATAGCCGTTGCAAAATAACTCGTTTGCGCAATCTTATATATAGAATCTTTCACGCCCGTTACGAAATGCCACTTCTTACTATCCACTCCCAATCGCTCTGCAAAATCGCGGAGCAACGCAACTGTATCATATTCAGGATCGATAGTATGAGATAGGATAAGTACATCTGACTTGTTTTGAATTGTATCGTACACCCGCAACATTTGCGTTTTCATGATGGGGCAAATGGTGCGGCAGGAAGTAAAGAAGAAGTCGGCAACATAAATGTTACCTTTGAAAGTATCGTTTGTAATAGTTACGCTATCCTGATTGACGAATTCAAAATGGGCTATTGTGTGGTAGACAGTATCCTTTCCTTCAACATTCCGCTCCCCAAAAATGGGCAATGGCTTTTCTGTTTTTGAACAGCTGAAGAGTAATACGATAAAACTAAAAAGCAGACAGTATTTCATGTTATTCATTCTTAAAGTCAATAATCTCAATTACATCACCTTCGTTCACTTCTCCGTAACTTCTGGCGAGCAGGTTTTCGCCAAAATAAACCTTACTATTTTTCTTTCGGTAGGTTGAAAGCTGTTTTAAAGGCTCAGCTCCTGTTTCTCCTGTTTCAGGGTTCACTGTGATGAGCACACATCGCGAACAAGGCTTTACACCTTCAAAGCTAACAGAACCAATCGTAAAATTTCTCCACGAATCTTCCTCGTGCGGCAATCCCTCCGTAAAGACAAAATTGGGTCGAAATCTTCTTATCGAAACCGGTTCGTTGAGTTTTTTATTTAGTTCATCTAACGAAGATTGACCTATGATCAAAAAAGGATAACCATCAGCCAGACTTACTTGCTCCTTATTTTTAGCGTAGTCAGGGTCAGCATCTCTGCGGTTTTCTTCAGGAAAAAATACAAGCCGACATTCTATATTGAGCTGCTTTGAAAACCAGGCACTGTACTCAGGATTAACTTCTACAGCTTCAACATCATCATCCCAAATATTAACTTTTAAAAAATTGCCAGAAACCTTTGTATTCAAATCCAGCTTGATGAACTGGGCAACTGCGTCAGTCCCTTTGAGTTGAGAGCTTATTACCAAGTGTCCATTAGTTATTGCAACACTAAACAAAGCCATCTTTGGATGCTCGCG
>JAYVBN010000423.1:0-2618 GCA_043750455.1 Bacteroidia bacterium
GATTGGGGCAACAGCACCGCTACTTTCCGATGGAATCATCTATATGGTAACAGACTGTTTTCAAATTACACCATGTTCTATAGCAACTACGATTACGGCTTAAGTTTAGGGAACAGTGAATTAGATAAATACGACTGGAAATCGAAAATAAAGACCTACAATTTTAAACCTGAATATTCCTACTTCATAAATACCAACAATGAGCTAACGTTTGGAGGTCAAGCCATTCTATACAGGTTCGAACCTGCAAATGCCGTTACTGTAAGTAACGGTACAACTACCGATATAAGTTTAGATGAACGCAAAGCATTTGAAACATCGCTTTATGTTGGAAATGATCAACACCTTACAGAAAAACTATCAGCGCAGTATGGATTAAGGTATAGCAATTTCAATTATCTGGGTGGGGTCGTATATCATTATGGCGATACAATCAAAGGAATGGAAAAGCCTCTAGTGTACACAGAAGAAAAAGAGGAATGGGAGTCCATTCAATCTTATGGAAATTTTGAGCCAAGAGCTTCATTGCGGTATCAGTTAACAAAAACTGCCTCCGTAAAAGCAAGCTACAACCGCATGAATCAATACATTCATCTGATCTCAAATACTACTGCTTCGATACCAATCGATGTGTGGCAGCCTTCTACCAACAATGTCAAGCCGCAGCAAGCCGACCAGGTAGCACTTGGTTATTTTAAGAACTTTAAAGAAAGCAAATATGAAACCTCGGCAGAAGTGTATTACAAATGGACTAAAAATCAAGTGGAATACATAGATGGTGCCGACATATTCATCAATAAATTTCTTGAATCCCAATTACTGTCAGGTATTGGGCGGGCATATGGCCTGGAACTCTATGCTAAGAAAAATGCGGGAAAACTTACTGGCTGGATAAGTTATACGTTAGGAAAATCCGAAATGAAAGTGGATGGAATTAACTACGGCACTAATCAAAAGAACCGTGAAGGCAACTGGTATGCTTCGCGATTTGATCAGCGTCACAACCTGAAGATAGCTGCTTTCTATGATATCAATAAAAGAATCTCTTTATCCTCCAACTTCAGTTTTATGACTGGCACGCCTTCCACGTTTCCAACCGACAGAATAACGGTGGCTGGATATGTGATTCCATATATAAGTGGAAGTGAACGAAATAACTTCAGGATTCCGAATTATCATCGCCTGGATGTGGCCGTAACATTTAACAACATTTGGAGAGGGAAAAAAGGACGCACTGGTGAAGACAACCTCGTTGTTTCAATCTATAATGTGTACGCACGAAAGAATCCCTTCAGCATTTACTTCTCACAAGGAACCACCAGGCAACCTGCCGATGTACCCACTGTTACTTCAGCTACTCAACTTTCAATTATCGGGACCATGATCCCATCTGTTACCTACAACTTTAAATTCTAACACACATGAAAAAGTTCTTATATCTATCACTTAGTACCATTATATTTTTTGGATGTGAAACCAACATCACTCCAGAACTCGATACGGCAGAGAAAATTTTAGTCGTAGATGCCTGGATCAATCAGAAAATGGAAAGGCAGGAAATCAGGGTAACGCGATCTCAACCCTACTTTGACAATTCCATTCCTTCTAAGATCTCAAGTGCAACGGTTACAGTTGAAGATCTTAGTAACGGAACTATCTATAATTTTCAGGAAGGCTCATCCTCTTATTTTTGGGACCCGGTTGGCGCACCCTTCGGTGAAGTTGGTCACAACTACAAATTGACTGTTACTTCACAAGGCGAAACTTTTGAAGCATTCTCCACCTTGGGGCGAGTACCTTCAGTTGATTCAATACTATTTAAATACAAACCAGCCGAGACTATCATTAAAGAAGAGTATTACCTGGGTGAATTTATGGCGCAAGATCCAGCTGGCGTTGGGGATGCTTATTGGATAAAGGCATGGAAGAATGGTGTATTTCTTGGTAAACCTGCTGAACTTAATATGGCATATGACGCAGGGTTCTCAGCCGGACAGCCAGTTGATGGACAAGATTTTCTTATTCCAATTCGCAATGGCTTTACCAATCCAATGGATAAAGTTGAAGGGAAAGAAAATGAATTTATTCCTCCTTACAAGGTGGGCGATTCTTTGTATGTAGAAATTCATTCCATTAATCCCTTAGCCTTCGACTTTTTATATGGAGTCTATTTTCAGATCGCCAGGTCGGGTGGCTTCTCAGAATTATTTGCAATGCCCCTTACGAATTCAAGCACAAACTTGAAGAGCACAAATAAAAATTCAATCACCAACGTGGCAGGCTTCTTTAATGTGGCTGCTGTAAGCTCAAGAGGCCTAAAATTGACGCAGGAAATTGCGAATGAAGCCAAGTTAAATGCCGATTGATAGTCAACAGTCTGAATTAAATCCCTTATATATAAAATAGTAAACCAAATTTAAACATATACAAAATGAAAAAGTTATCCATCTCTCTACTCCTCATTGCGGGTTTAGTATTCCTCAATTCTTGCGGAATAAATTATGCCAACGTAGTCAATCACAACCAGAACGCCACCCAGGTTCACCTGGCCAGCAATAATTTCAAGGTGGTAGATAAGGTAAGCGGAACTGCAGAAGTTTCGTACATATTAATCTTTG
>JAYVBN010000424.1:0-4693 GCA_043750455.1 Bacteroidia bacterium
ACAGGGCGGCAGTGTGATGGATGTGCTGAGCTATGACTATGGTACTGGAAATAACATAAGCAACCAGCTTTTAAAAGTCTCCGACACTGGCGACAAAACCAAAGGCTTTGTAGATGGCACCAACATAGATAACGATTATCTGTACGATGCCAACGGAAACATGAACAGCGATAAAAACAAAACAATTACCGCCATCACCTATAACCATCTCAACCTCCCTGTGAAGGTAACAAAGAGTACAGGCGATTACATCATATACACCTACAATGCGGGAGGCGCCAAACTGAGCCAGAGTGTGTACAACCCCGCCAACGTGCTAAAGAAAAAAACCGACTACGTAGGCGAATATTTTTATGAGAACGATACACTGAAATTTATCAACCACGAAGAAGGAAGAGTGACCATGACGGGTGCTGCGCCCGAATACCAATACAATCTCAAAGACCACCTCGGCAATGTACGGTTAACATTTACTACCAAAGACGAGGTGCATGCCAACACGGCCACTATGGAAACAGCCAATGCCCCAACCGAGCAAAGTCAGTTTATCAACTACGCGGAAGCGATAACAGTAAATACTCCTATTTTTGATCATACCAATTCAGTTACAACCTTTTATTCTACGCGGTTAACCGGAACAGCCAATGAACGAATAGGTTTGGCAAAATCACTCAGCGTAATGCCAGGCGATAAAATAGATATTGAAGTATTTGCCAAATACCTGGATACCAACCCTGCTAATTTAACACCCGCACTGGCAGCGTTCATTGCCTCCATTGCTACAGGTGGCGGTGCACCTGCAGGTACTATTATAGATGGTGGCCTTGCCGGAAGCTTAGGCAGTGGCACGTTCCCGTTCCCCAATGTGCTGGTGCGCACTGGCGACAATGGCACAGGGCCAAAAGGATATTTGAATTATCTGATCTTTGACCGCGACTTTGTTTACAAAACAGGAGGCTTTAAACGGCTCTCCACTGCAGCACGCGAAACGGGAACAGACATAGCCCACGAGCGACTGGCCTTTGATGGCATAGACCAAATTTTGATACGCGAGCCTGGCTATGTGTATATTTGGATAAGCAATGAAAACGATACTCCGGTGGAAGCCTACTTTGATGACTTTAAGGTAACGCATACGAAGAGCCCAGTAATACAATCAGATTCGTACTACCCGTTCGGGTTGACGTTTAACTCTTATCAAAGGGAAAACACCGTTGCAAATCAATACTTGTATAATGGCATTGAACACCAGGACGAATTGAATTTAGGTTGGGACTTAGCGCAGTTCCGCGCCTACGAACCAACCCTTGGTAGATTTATGCAAATTGATCCGGTTATAAAGGAACATGAGTCTCCCTATTCATGGAATACGAATAACCCAATCCTTTACCCTGATCCAACCGGAGCTGATACTCTACAGAGAGCAAAAGCTTTGGCTCAAGCTCAAAAATATATTGACGAAAAGCCTACAGGAAATTCATACAGTTTTTCAGACAAGGGTGGCCCTGGCCAAAAAACGGATTGTTCGGGAATGCAGTCCAACTGTGCAGAAGTAGGGGGCGAGCCTAATCCAAATAAAGCAGTAGTTGGAGGTCAAAGAACCGCGACTGGCTCACAAAGTGGTGTGCTAAATATTGAGGATAACACAACTGAGGTGCATATTTCAAAAGCCCAACCGGGTAATTTTATTACTTTTCGGGGTACTAGTGATTGGCCATACCATATTGGGATGCTTAGTTCAAAGCAGAAGAATGAAAATGGAAGTTATGATATTACTTTTATGCACGCATCTACTGGAACTAATGGGCCTGATGTGACAACTTTTACAACTGGAGATAACTCAAATTTCGCTAATTCCTTGCATGGGTTTTACAAATGGGATACACTTCCGGATTTTCCCAAATCAAATAAAAGTGGTTCAACGATTAGCCAGGGGAGACAGCCTTCAATGTTGGATATAATGGTAGGTTCGTCATCCCCCATTATTAGGGATCTCGGCAGGATTATTCAAAACTTTATTAATTAAAAGTATTCACTCATGAAGTATTTTATATTAGTCATAACAATATTAGTTGTTGCTTCTTGTAATTCAGGTCAGAGCTCAAAAAAAGTCGATACAAATTTCAAGAACTTAATGACTTTTTTTGAAAATGCTAATCCGCCATTAAGTTTCGATAGCATATTTTTTAATAATTCAGTTTCAATGAAGAATAAACGAGAACTGCAAGCGCAGTTTGTGGAGATGACTGGGATTTTGGAAGCCTCAGAAAGGTACGATGGAAAAAATAAATTTTTACTATATCCGGTTTACAAACTTGAAACCTTCAATGAATATGTAATCTTAATTTGTTTTTTCACACTGAACCCAGATGTTCCGTTTGACGCTCAAGTCGACCGAATTTATTTGACTACCTATGATTCTGATGGTAGCCTAATTTCCGAATTAATAATTGGGTTGATACAAAAGGAATTTGGGCTTGTAAAAACAATATATTCAAATTTGAATTTGGACGGTACGATTGATATGAGAAGCAATGAGATTATTAAAAATAATACTACAGGAGAGGTTACGAAAAATGAATTGAATCAAAGAATCGTAATTGATAAAAGTGGAAAAATCTCAACATGGAACTAAGAGACTCCTTTCGCAGCGGAGTCTCCGTGAGTGATGGGATGAGCAGAGCAGGGACTCCGCGTACTATGAAACGGAAAAAGTGAATAGTACACAGATACAATGAAGAAGAAGAAAGGAAAGTAAAAGAGTAAAAGTAGAGTTGTAAATAATGAGTACTAAAAGACAAATACCGTATAACGATGGCGTGTATTTCATCACTTTCACCTGCTATAAATGGTTATCGCTTTTTGAATTGACCAATGGTTATGATATCGTGTATAAATGGTTTGATTATTTGAAAAGTAAAGGCCACCATATTGTAGGCTACGTCATTATGCCCAACCACCTGCATGCCCTTATCGCATTCTCAAACTCAACAACGTCAATAAACACCATTATCGGTAATGGCAAGCGGTTTATGGCATATGAAATAATCACACGGCTAAAGGAGGCAAAGGAAGAAAAAGTATTGGAAGAATTAGCACACGGAGTAAGCGCGCGTGAATTGAAGAGGGGAAAACTCCATGAAGTTTTTGAACCTTCCTTTGATTGGAAGGAATGCACCAGCAACAAGTTCATTGATCAAAAGCTAGACTACATGCATGATAACCCATGTCGTGGAGTTTGGAATTTAGTAATGAACCCAGCCGATTATCAACACAGTTCTGCTAGGTTTTATCTGACAGGCGAGCAAGGTGTTTATCCTGTACTGCATTGTGGAGAGCTGGAAGATATTGATTTAACAAGAGAGGTAGTTGGTGGTAAATGAACTAGCGACATCGGAGTCCCGAGGCGGAGACTCCGATGAGAAAGAGGATTATATTCGAGAACCGTTGATGGCGTAAAAGAATATACAATGGCAAATGCGGGAACATATTTTGAGAATAGTAAAAGAGGAAGAGGCTCGATGTCTGAAGATGTTGAACAGCCTTTTGGAGAGTCTGAAAATATGATGGTTTCTATAAGAGATGCAAAGCAAGTGAGTAGAGATGTTGGAGAAGCTGAATTAACTTTTGTTGGTCATTCAAAAGGACGAGCAGAAGCAGCGGGAAACGCTCTAGCAACAAATAGAAATGCATTATTATATAATCCTGCGGCAATAAACGAGGATGCTTATGGTTTAGATTCTAAGAAATATACTGGGGCTGATAAAAATGGAATGACTGCGTATGTCGTTAAAGGTGATATGTTAGACAGTTTCATAAATCAATTTTTTGCAAAACCGATTGATAAAGCTGTTTACTTACCAACCCAATCAAAAAACCCTATTACAAATCATTTGATAGATGCAATGATTAAGGCTATACAAGAATATAATAAAACCAATGAGAAAAAGTAATGAGAAAATATATATTGATTTACTTGCATTTATTTCTAATTATTAGTTGTAATCAAAATACAAAAGAAGATTTGACGGTTCAAGATATTAAAATATTTAAAAATACACCTGCTTGGGATTTAACCCAAGCAGTAGATAAACAAGATATATCTGAAATGAAAAGTATTTTAAAAGAGGATAAATCTTTACTAAATTATCAAGAACCTGTTTTTGGAATGACTGTACTAATAAGGGCTATTAGCTCAGAAAAATATAAAGCGACAAAGGAATTACTAGAGAATGGGGCTAATCCAAATATAATTTCAAAAATAGGAACAACAGCTTTATTTAAAGCGATTTCATTTTCTTGGGAAGACACCAAAGTAAATGATGACCCAAAATTTGTAAAACTGTTATTGGACTATAATGCAGACCCAAATATTTCTTATTGTTCACCAGTAAAAGCGGGGCAGACTGACCCTATAGAATGTGGAACAAGTCCATTGATGTATTCTGTTTCAAGGGGATTTGAAAAAGCAAAATTATTGATAAATGCAGGTGCGGAAATTAATTATAAAACAAAATCAGGAAATACACCTGCTTATGAGGCTTTATTTATGAAAGATGTTGATTTAGCTTTTTACTTGATCGTAAATAAAAATGCTATAGTTACTGAACCAGTATACTCTTATAGTTTAAACGATGAGAATATCATAGAAAGAGATAAGCCACACTACCCTGTAGATTTATTATTAGACTGG
>JAYVBN010000425.1:0-2112 GCA_043750455.1 Bacteroidia bacterium
CAATTGAAAATCTTTGGCAACATTACACGCTTCCTGAATTTTGACTGCTGCATTAACGGCATCGGAGACTGTATTGAAACTGGCCATTACTCCATCTCCAAGTTCTTTTATCCATCGGCCATTAAAAGCCTCGATAAATGATTTTTGTAATTGCCTGTTTTTATTCAGCAACGCAAATGCCTTATGCTCATCCTTACCCATTAAGGCGGTGTACCCGACAATATCGGTAAACATAATAGCAGCAAGCTGGCGGGATTGGGACATTCAAGTACAAGATACTTTAAAGCTGCTAAATGTCAATCAGGACCTCTTAGAGAGGACGATTGCGCTACAGGTTAATATCGAAGCGGAGACGATGCTTGACAGGAACCTATTGACATGAAAAGCTTTTTACACTTGATTATAGGATTCGTCTATTTATTCGGCAGTCCAATTTTCTCCATCAGCAATCCAGACCTGGGATCATCCCAAAATTCCGGTACATCCTTCACAAACATTCTTATCCAGAGCACAAATGCCTCCCTGCCTTCTATGGCTTTATCATAATAAGCAAAAGCAGAATCTAATTCTCTGATTGATGCATAAACGTTTCCGAAAAGATAGTTTCCCCCATGCCCCGATTCCCCAACATTTTTCATTTTTTCAATCACCTCCAGGGCTTTCGCTTTTTCCCCTATCATGCCATATGTAAATCCAAGATTTGAAAGTGTCAAGGTGCTATTTTGTAGTTTTACTGCCTTTTCAAATTCTGCCAATGCCTCTTTGACATATCCTGTGTTGGCCATTGCCAATCCAACAGCTATATAGCCACCGGGGAAATTGGGCTCCAGATCAATCATTTTTTTTCCGTTTTTAAGCGCTTCATCAAAGTGACCGGTATAACCCTGGATCCCCAATATATAATAACGATTAAGCAATGAGAACGGATCCAGGCTTTCTGCAATTCGCGCATGATCCGTTGCCGATTCATCATTACCCAAAAACAAATTGCAAAAACCTAATTGTATATGTGCCTGTGCATGGTTGGGATTGATAGCCAACGCTTTTTCAAAACTCATTTTGGCTTCCCTTATTTTCCAATACCAATGCAGCTTTATGCGCCCCATTGCCAGGTGACTTTCGGCAGTTTCGTCATCCAATCGAATTGCCTGCTGAGCTGCTTCTATTGCTTGTGATTTAATCTTTTCTCCAGTTAGCCAACCGAAATCCGACAGGTTCATGTAACAAAATGCTTTATCTGCAAAGGCGATGGCATAGGCCGGGTCCATGGCAATGGCTTTATCAAAGTATTCAATGGCTTTCATAAATCCATCCGGAGTGAATTTATTGAGATGAAAACGGCCCTGGAGATACAGTTGATAAGCTTCCACATTATCGGTGTACTTCTTTAAAACGGCTTCCTTTTCTGCACTAAATAATTTGATTTTGATGGCGTTCAGAATAGCCAGCGAGAGTTCATCCTGAATGGCAAATACATCTTCAAGTTCCCGGTCAAATTTCTCTGAGTAGAGATGAAACCCGTCCGCCACACTAATAAGCTGTGCAGTAACACGAAGTTTGTTTCCCGATTTCCTAACACTTCCTTCAAGCAGATGCGTCACGTTAAGTTGCTGCCCAATCACTTTCAAGTCTATGTTCTTTCCTTTGAAGGCGAAGGAAGAAGTTCGCCCTATTACTTTCAATCCGGGTACCTGCGCTAACACGTTGATGATTTCTTCGCTAATCCCGTCACTAAAAAACTCCTGTTCAGGATCGCTGCTCATATTGGCAAATGGCAACACGGCAATGCTTTTTTCGATGGAAGGAACCGTCAATTTTTCTTCTTCGATGATTTCACTCCCCGCGAACAGCACCTGGTACATTCTCACGGGCTGACTTACATTCTTTAGTTTTTCTTCTTTTATAAACTGCGACTTGATTTCGCTTTTGTTGGAAATATTATGATGAACTGTTTCTGAAATAAAAATACAACCGGGCGCTGCGGCAGCCTGAACACGCGCTGCAATATTAACTGCATCACCAAATACATCATCGTTTTCAAAGACCACTTCACCCTGATGAATGCCGATACGCAATTGAAAATCTTTGGCAACATTACACGCTTCCTGAATT
>JAYVBN010000426.1:0-7706 GCA_043750455.1 Bacteroidia bacterium
CAAGATGTGGTGGCTGCTGCAAAATATTTACAGACATTAGCAGAGGTAGATGCGAACAAAATCGGACTTTGGGGCGGTTCATATGGTGGATATTTAACCGCAATGGGGCTTGCACGAAATCCGGAGATATTTAAAGCGGGGGTAGATGTGCATGGAGTTCACGACTGGTCGTTTGATGGACAGGATGCCACGAATAGTTGGGGATTAAAGAAAAATGAAGTTGACCTTGCCTTTAAATCCTCACCAAACTCAGATTTATCAAAATGGACAGCACCAGTATTATTCGTTCATGGCGATGACGATCGTAATGTCAATTTTCAGCAAACAACCGATCTCGTAGAAAAACTGCGAGAGAAAAATGTACCAGTGGAGCTATTAGTGTTACCTGATGAGGTACATGGATTTCTTCGCTATGAAAGCTGGACGAAAGTATTCAACACAGCCAAGGATTTCTTTGATCGTAAGTTAAAGAATTGAACTGCACACGTCAGGACAGTGCATGATTGTTTGACCTCAAGTAATCCCTAAGTTTAATTAAATACTGATTTGATTGGAATGAATTTGAAAGATAATTAACATGTACTACAGCGCTGATTCTAACGGAACAAGAATATATTATCAGATAAGAGGCGAAGGTGATCCGCTTGTTCTCATCATGGGGTTTGGAGCGGATGGTAATGTTTGGGAGAAGCATGTTTTAGCATATGAGAAGCACTTCAAATGTATTGTGATTGATAATAGAGGTGTCGGGCGGTCGGATCAACCCAAAGGTCCTTACACTACGAAGATGATGGCTGCTGATACTGTTGCCGTAATGGAACACGCGGGCATTTCGAATGCACGGGTTGCAGGTATCTCCATGGGTGGCGCCATTGCACAAGAGCTAGCACTCAATTATAAAGATAAAGTCCGGAGTTTGGCACTGATTAGTACATGGCCAAAATTTAGTAACTATGCTACAACGGTATATCAAAACCTTAAAAGGTTGCGAGTGACCAGTAATCCTGGTGACTTTATGGAATTGTTGCAACTTTGGATTTTTGCTCCACCTTATTTTGAGAAGAACCTCGGAGAACTAAAAGCGGGACAGGTTGCTGCAGCAAGCAATAAAAGTCCGCAATCTTTAGATGGATTTGAAGGTCAACTGGATGCTTGCATTAGCCACGACACTGTTTCCAGATTGTCTGAAATAAAAGTGCCGACATTAATTACCGTGGGTGACATGGATATATTTACTCCACCAATATTTTCTAAAGTACTACACAAGGGGATAAAGGATTCAACCTACGTATCATTCCCGGAAGGTGGCCATGTTCACCATTGGGAAGACCTCGAACGATTTAATAAACTCACGACCGAATTTTTTATAAACAACTAGTCCTATGGGGAAAATTAAAGTAGCCTGCGAAACCTATACCTGGCAAATGCCTGGAGAGTCTTACAAAGGTAAATTGGATCATATCATGGGAATTGTATCCAAGGCAGGCTTTGCAGGCATAGAGCCTGAGACCAGTTTCTTTGGTGATCTGTCTGATCCCTTGAAAATGAAGGACACATTAGCCAAGCATAAACTAGAACTTGCCGTATTGGTGCATGTGGAAGACTGGAGAAATCCAAAGGAAACAGACGGGGAAATTAAAAGAGCGCAACAATGGATAGATTACCTCTCTCATTTTCCCGAGACAATTTATTTGCCTGTTCAGATGCCAGGCAACGATCGAAGCCACTTAGAGGAACGGCAAAAAAATCTATTGAGTTGTGTAAACGCGCTTGCAGAAAGAGCTTCGGCCAGAGGCATTACATGTTCGTATCATCCCAACTCGCCAATGGGCTCCGTGTTCAGAACCGAAGAAGATTATGAGATTTTACTTAATGGCTTGAACCCAAAACATATCGGGTATACTCCAGACGTAGGGCACATAGCAAAAGCTGGTATGGATCCGCTGACAATCATAAAGCGTTATCGTGAATTAGTTAACCTTGTTCACTATAAGGATATGTATGCCGATGGACGATGGGCTCAAACAGGCGAGGGAGTTATACAATTCAAGGAAATCACCTCATATCTAATTGATACCAACTACGAAGGTTGGATCGTCATGGAAGATGAAGCCGATCAGGCCATAACAGATCCTGATGGAGTAACTACAAAAGATGGGGTGTACGTTAATTCGAAGATTAAACCCTTACTGTAATTTTATACTTGGTTATTTGCATATCCGTCAATTCAAATTAAAAAAATGAAAGCTATTCAATACCTATTCTTGTGCATCATCATTGTTGGGTGCTACAGTTGTAAGACAAAACCTGAAGTTGCTGAAGTGCCATCCGTAAAACAATGGCTCACATTTGAAGGCAAAGCCGATATGCCCAATATTGTATTGGTGTCAGGTGATGAGGAGTATCGATCAGAGGAGGCTCTTCCGCAATTGGCTAAGATTCTATCCTCAAAGCATGGATTTAACTGTACCGTATTGTTTGCGCAGGATCCAGCGAAGCCAGGAATTATAAATCCTAACCATGTTCAAAACATTCCGGGCTTGGAAAGTCTCAAAACAGCTGACCTCTTGGTGATCTTCACCCGCTTCCGTGCTTTACCGGAACAACAAATGCAATACATAGACGATTACTTAAAGAGTGGCAAGCCAGTGATTGGTATGAGGACAGCTACGCATGCTTTCAACTTTTCAAAAATCGATTCCACTTCCAAATGGAGACACTACAGTAATTCTTTTGATAGCGAAGATGAATGGAAAGATGGATTTGGGCGATTGGTATTGGGAGAAAAATGGATTTCCCATCATGGAAATCATAAACATCAAAGCACCAGAGGTGTTGCTGCGTCTGGAATGGAGAAGCATCCTATTCTTAATGGTATTGCACAAGGAGAAATATGGGGTTCAACAGATGTATATGGAGTAAGACTTCCGCTGCCAGGTGATTCACAACCCATTGTGTTAGGGCAAGTAACTAATCGTGCAGGAGAATACAACGACCAGGACTCTTTATTTGGAATGCGATTCACAGACAGTGAAGTTGCAGGTATCGAGATGGAAAAAGATAAAGAGGGTAAGGAAGTTAAAGTAAATCGCAACGACCCAATGATGCCCATTGCCTGGATTAAAAGTTATCAGATTCCCAGAGGGCAAAAGGGTAAGGCATTTACATCAACGATTGGTGCCGCCACAGATTTATTGACCGAAGGAACCAGAAGGTTGATTGTTAATAGTGTTTTCTGGTGTCTTGATCTCCCTGTACCAGACAAAGCTGATGTGGATGTAGTCGGAGACTATAACCCTAGTCCCTACTCTTTTAAAGATGATCAGTATTGGCTCGATAAGAACCTAAGTGTTTCCTCATTACAATAAGAATATAAATTCGTAATCCTGTGGAGTTGCTCCTTCTTGAAAAGTTTAAAATGAAAACTAGCTATCTGCCGCTTTTGCTGCTCGTAGCATTGACCATTGGCATAAGTGGCTGCGGTTCCGACTCGATTGAGGGTTCATGGGATTTCACCATTCAATTGCCGATAGAGGGATTTAGTGGTAGCATGAAATTGAAGAAGGAAAATTCTGCATACACAGGAATATTAGTTTCATTTGAAAGAGGTGATGTTGAATTGCGTGACATAATTATTACAGGTGATCAATTGAAGTGCAATTTCAGGATGCGTGGTGCCGATTATATAGTCAGCGGAAGTTTTAAAGCCAATACGTTTAAAGGAACAGTTTTATTTGATAACAAGGAATTTGCAATGGTGGCTACTAGGCCAACGGAACCTTTGCAAGACTATGCGCCTCCAGAAGTAAAGTACCTCTTGTCCAACGATGATGTAAAAGATGCTGAAGTTAACATTGATCATTCGGGTTTAATCGATGGTTTTAATTTGGATGGTTACGACAGAGGTGAATTGATTTACAATTCTAATTGCATTACCTGTCACGGCAATGAGGACTTTGAAGGTTCTATACCGATGTCGCGTAAATTTTGGTCACAACCCTTCAAAGCTGGCTACGATCCTTTTTCAATGTATCAAACCCTTACCAAAGGCTACGGTTCTATGGCGGCTCAACTGACTCTTACGCCACAGCAAAAGTATGATGTGATAGTTTACATCCGCGAGAAGTTTATTAAAAGAAATAATGAAGATCAATATTTTAAAGTAACTCCTGGTTATCTGACCAAGTTACCTGAAGGAAATTCCAAAGGTCCGGATGCAAAACCTTATCATCCGTGGTTGGACATGGACTACGGAAATTTTTTCATTAATACGTATGAACTGGCTGACGAGAAAACTGGCATAAAGCGTTATCATTCACCAAGACCAGCGCCTTTCAAGGATGAAGATTATCTAAAAAATAATTTTGCGTACAAGGGAATCGCAGTAAGATTGGACGAAGGTGAGGGTGGTGTTTCAAAAGGAAAGGCATGGATGATTTTTGATCATGATGTAATGCGCGTTGCGGGCGGTTGGACAGGAGAAGGTTTTATAGATTGGGAAGGCATTCTACTTAATGATCAGCACGAAACTTATCCGAGAACAATCGGGCATTTGATTTTCGAAACACCAGTAGGACCAGGATGGGCAAATCCTACAACTGGGTCTTTTGAAGATCCCAGATTCACAGCACGTGATGGGCGAAAGTTTGGGCCGCTGCCTAAAGAATGGGCTAACTATAAAGGGCTCTATCATAATGGAAGTGATGTAGTAATCTCGTATTCAGTAGGCAAAGCGAACATACTGGAAAAGTTTGGAGTGGAGAAAAATGAAGATCAAACAATCTTTACAAGAACATTAAATATTACAACGACACAAGAAATTCTTAAAATGAGAGTAGCTCTTGCGGGAACTAATGTAGCATTGTCAGGAAAGGGAGCTTCACTCAAGGAAGAAAACGGTTATTTGGTTTTGGAAATTTCAAACTTGACTAAAATAGCTGTTAAACTTTTTATTGCGAAGCAGTCATCTAAAGCCCTTACCGATTTTGCTGCTAAGTCTCCAGCTCCGGAATTACTCGATCTATATACTAAAGGAGGGAAGTCTCATTATCCTGAGGTTATAACAACCAATGTTAGCAAGGGTAATGAAGAGGGACTATTTGCTGTGGATCAATTAACAGCTCCCTACGATAATCCATGGAAGTCAAGAATGAAATTCAGCGGTATTGATTTTATGAAAAACCATGATGTAGGAGTAATGTGCACTACAGATGGTGATGTTTGGAGGGTTACAGGTCTGACAAATGAAAATGGAGATCTTCGCTGGCGAAGAATTGCCTCTGGTCTATTTCAACCCTTAGGAATTAAAGTGTTGAATGAAAAAATTTATGTCACTTGTCGTGACCAGCTCGTGTTACTCCGCGATTTGAATGGTGATGGCGAGACAGACTATTATGAGAGTTTCAATCATGATCACCAGGTAACAGATCACTTCCATGAATTTGCGATGGGGTTGCAGGCAGACAAAGAAGGGAACTTGTATTATGCCAAGAGTGGTCGTCACGCAAGAGAAGCACTTATACCTCAGCATGGCACCTTATTGAAAGTAAGTAAAGATGGCTCCAAGACGGAGATTATTGCCACGGGGTTTAGAGCTGCCAATGGAGTTTGTATTAACCCTGACGGAAGTTTTATTGTTACCGATCAGCAAGGCTATTGGAACCCGATGAATCGCGTCAACTGGATTGAAGGCAAAGGAAAATTCTATGGCAATATGTGGGGCTATAATCCACCTAAGGACTCAACAAATGCTGGCATGGAACCACCAATGGTTTGGATTGATATGGAATTTGATCGTTCTCCTTCCGAGCTTTTATGGGTCGATAGTAAAAAATGGGGATCTTTAAATGGCAAACTACTTAGTTTCTCTTACGGGTTTGGAAAGATTCAGTTGGTCTTGAATGAAGAAGTTAATGGGCAGAGGCAAGGAGGAGTTATTGATTTGCCCGGAGTTAAATTTAGAAGTGGTGTAATGAGAGGACGTTTCAATCCAGAAGATGGTCATTTATATGCATGTGGCATGTCGGCATGGGGAACCTCTCAAACGATGCGAGGCGGAGATTTTTACAGGCTGCGCTATTCTGGTAAACCATTATCGCTTCCAGTTCAATTGAGCGCAGAAGCTGATGGAATTAAATTGAGTTTTGCCAGTGAATTGGATGAGAATAAGTCCAAAGACTTTTCAAACTTTGAGGCACAGACCTGGAGCATAGTGAGAAGCAGAAAGTATGGATCAGAGCGATATAATACTCAAACCCTTAAAATAGCAGAGGTTATTATAAGCATGGACAGGAAGTCTGTGAAGCTAAAATTACCTGACATACAACCAGTTGATGTGATGACGATAGCTTATACAGTTGTCGATACGAAGGGCAATAAATTTACAGGTAAGGTGCAAAATACAATTCACAATTTGGGAAAGAATAGCAAATCAGATCAGGTTACAGCTAGTCAGTGAGAAATCGTTTTTAAAATGAAAGGGCAATAAATTATTAGCATGAAAAAAAAGAAAAGTAGAAATTCAAAATGGTTGTTGGCCAAGGCAGTTAGTCTATTGATACTTGCAACAGTTTCATTTCAATGTTCATCACCTGATTCCCCTCCATTAAAAATCAAAAAAGATTCCCGCATTCTTTTAATAGGAAACAACCTGGGATCAAGAATGATGAACTACGGTTATTTCGAAACGGAAATGCAAGTTCGGTATCCTGATAGTTTATTATTCATCCGAAATATGTGTGATGGTGGAGATACGCCAGGCTTCAGGCCGCATGCGGGACGAGTTTCTCCATGGGCATTTCCGGGTGCAGAAAAATTTCAAACTGAGCTAGCTACTAATTCAGGAAGCGAAGGACATTTCGAAACACCTGACCAATGGCTTACTCGACTCAAGGCTGATATCATTATTGCTTTTTTCGGTTACAACGAATCCTTTGAAGGCGAAAAAGGACTTGAAAATTACAAGGCAGAACTAGAAGCATTTATCAAACATACTTTATCGCAAAAATATAATGGAAATACAGCTCCTCAGTTAGCCATTGTATCTCCCATTGCCTTCGAAGATCTAACTGATTCACTCGATGTGCCCAATGGAGTTAAAGAGAATGCAAATCTTTCTATGTATGCAAGGGCTATGAAAGAAGTGGCCGCAAAGAACAACATACTTTATATAGATGCTTTCAATCCTTCAAAAGATTGGTTTGCTGAAAATCAAAAGCCATTGACAATCGATGGCTCGCAGCTTAATGATGTTGGCTATTCTAAGTTTTGTAAACTTCTTGCTGATGGGGCTTTTGGAAATACATCAGCTAAGGAAGAGACTCATCGAGAACTTGTACGTGCAGCTGTTTTAGAAAAAAATTGGATGTGGCACAATGATTATAAAATTCCTAATGGGGTTCACGTATTTGGTCGCAGGTATGATCCTTTTGGGCCAGACAATTATCCTTTTGAGCTTAAGAAAATCAGGGAAATGACTGCTATACGAGATACAGCAATATGGTTGGCAGCCAAGGGAGAAAAAATGGATCTCGCTGCTGCCGATCAAAAGACGTCAACATTACCGCCTGTGGAAACCAATTACAACCCGGAGAAAAATGGCAGTCTTGAATATTTATATGGAAAAGATGCATTAGATAAACTGACGGTTCCACCGGGATATAAAATTGATCTATTCGCTTCTGAAAAAGAGTTTGTTGATATGGCTA
>JAYVBN010000427.1:0-18980 GCA_043750455.1 Bacteroidia bacterium
TGGCAAATCAACCTTAATGCTTCAGATTGGTCTGGCTCTTCAAAAGGCAAAAGTGCTTTATGTATCAGGTGAAGAAAGTGAGCAACAAATTAAGATGCGCTCAGAGCGCATATCGCTAAAAATAAAAGGGCAAACAGCTAATCATGAAAATTTTTACATGCTGGCTGAAACCAATACAAAAAATATTTTTCAGGCGATTGAAACACTTGAGCCCAATCTTATTATTATCGATTCCATTCAAACTCTTCATTCCCATATGCTGGACTCCGTGGCAGGAAGTATTGGCCAGGTTCGGCAATGTGCGGGTGAGTTGATGAAGTTTGCTAAAGAAACGAACACCCCTGTTTTTCTGGTAGGTCACATCACCAAAGACGGAATGCTAGCCGGCCCAAAAGTGTTGGAGCACATGGTCGATACGGTGCTGCAATTTGAAGGCGATCGTCATCTGGCCTATCGCATTTTGCGTACAACCAAAAACAGATTTGGATCTACTTCTGAAATCGGTATTTATGAAATGCTCGGCACGGGTCTTCGCGAAGTTTCTAATCCCTCTGAAATACTAATCTCACAAAAAGACGGACTTTTAAGTGGCGTTACCATTGGCGCAACTATTGAAGGAAACCGTCCCTTGTTGATTGAGATTCAATCATTAGTAAGTGCGGCTTCTTACGGAACAGCGCAGCGCACACCAACAGGCTTTGATCAAAAGCGATTGAACATGCTGCTTGCAGTTTTAGAAAAGCGTTGTGGCTTTCGAGTAGGCACACAAGATGTATTTGTAAACATGGCAGGAGGAATTTATGTAGAAGATCCAGCCATTGATCTAGCCTTGTGCGTTTCTGTCATTTCCTCCATGCAAGAAATTCCAGTGAGTGATAAAATCTGTTTTGCAGCAGAGATTGGATTGGGTGGCGAACTCCGTGCCGTTAATAGAATTGATCAGCGAATCTCCGAAGCCGAAAAATTAGGGTTCAAAGAAATCTATATTTCGAAGTTTAGTCAGAAGTCAATTGATCTGAGCAAAACAAAAATTGAAGTGAAGTCTTTTGGTAAGTTGACAGAGGTGTTTGGTGATTTGTTTGGTTGATTAGAATTCAAAGTTTTTCTATATCGTATTCTGAAAAAGGATTCATGGAACACTTTTTTATTGAAACATTAGGCTTTTCCGAAAATGTATTTGCCTACGTTCTATTGCCCTTACTCATTTTTCTGGCACGTATATGCGATGTCTCCATCAGCACCATCCGCATTATCTATATGCTTGGTGGAAGGCGTTACACCTCTACCATCCTTGGCTTCTTTGAGGCATTCATTTGGCTGATGGCCATTCGCCAGATCTTTCAACATCTTGACAATTGGGTGTGCTATATCGCTTATCCTGCTGGATTTGCTTCAGGTATTTTTGTGGGGATGTTAATAGAAGAGCGGATTGCTTACGGAAAGGTCATTGTGCGGATCATTACCCGAAAAGATGTTGTGGCCCTCATACAATTCTTAAATGCTCAGGACTTTCGATACACCAAAGTCGTAGCCGAAGGACCGGACGGAAATGAAAACCTTGTTTTTACAGTCCTTCAACGCGAGCGATTGGACGATCTGTTGAAAAAACTGAAAGAGATTCTGCCTACTGCTTTCTACACTATCGAAAAAGTAAAAGCCGCAGGCGAAAGCGGTGCTTTGCCCGAAGAGCAAGGGGGATCGAGGTTGTTTACCTGGCTTAGGGGGGTGATCAGGAATTGAGTTAAGTAAAACTTCTTCCTTGCAATCCGCCCGTATGCAGAGCAAGAATTGTTGATCCCTTTTTAAAAAAACCTTTTTGTACTAAGTCGAAAATGCCAAACATCATTTTAGCAGTATACACCTGATCCAGCGAAAGCTGATATAGGTTTTCCATTTCTGCAATGAAGTCGATTAATTCCTTTGTGGTTTTACCATAGCCACCAAAATGATAATTCTCCACAATACTCCAGTTATCAAATGAATTGTCCGACCAGCTTTTAACTTCATCATTCAAAAATCCGCCACCTTTCAGCACAGAGAAACCTAAAACATTTTTTCTTCCATTCATACCACGAACAAGACCAGCCATTGTTCCGCCTGTACCAACAGGCAAGCATATATAGTCAAAGTCAAGTTCATTGATTAATATCGTTCCAAATTCTGCGACTCCCTTTACGGCAAGTTCATTCGTTCCTCCTTCAGGGATCAAATAAAAATCACCAAACTGATTGTGAAGATTTTGAATGAATGCTTCCTCCGTTTTGTGACGATAATCTTCTCGTGAGACATAATGCAATTTCATCCCACAGCTTTCCGCGAAAGCGAGTGTGTGGTTTAATGCTTGAACCTCCTCACCACGAATGATACCAATACTTTTTAATCCTAATTCTTTTGTTGCTGCCGCTGTTGCATAAATATGATTGGAGTAGGCTCCTCCAAATGTTAATAAGGTGTTGAGCTTAAATCGGACAGCCTCTTCAAGATTGTATTTTAGTTTCCACCATTTGTTACCGGAGGTATATACGTGGTTCAGGTCTTCTCGCTTTACTAACAGCCGCACGCCTGATTCTACAAGTACAACGGATTTTAGCTCTATGATTGGCGTGGCGGTGTATAATAGCTGACGGTTCATTTCTAAAAAACTTAGACATCCGTAATCACGTCAAAGCCTTTGAAACTTCCGGTGATGGCCAACGCAGAAACTTTTTGTGCTATTCCTTTCTGTTTTATTTTCCCCGCTATTTCATTAACGGTAGCACCTGAGCCAACTGCGTCATCAATCAATAATACGTGATTAAAGGTCCTGCTTTCAGCAGCAGCAAATGTATTTTGAGCATTGACAATACGTTCTTCTAATTTGGCTAATGATTTTTGTGGTACTGGGATGATGCCGCTTATTTTCTTTACTTGAATCATCGGCAAGGATAGATTGATGTGCGTTTGGAGAAACTTCATTAATTGAACTTCGCGCCTGATGGTTGGCGGAACAAAGAGAGCCGCATCTATTTTCTGTTCAGAACAAAGTTCCTTCACCTTGCTACCGATCTCATCCACCAGCCTCTTCATTAGAAATTTGCTTTGTCCTTGTTTGGCATAATGTAGAAGCGTTCCCAACTTGGTTTTACCAAATCGTTCAATAGCGTAAAAATCCAGATAGTAAAGATTGTCCAGGTGGATGGCACTAAAACCTTTTGTGTTGCGAAGCTTTTCCATTCCATCGACAAATCCTCTGAGATTAAAATAGGACAGATAGCGAGTCCTCGTGGAAATATATTCAGCTATTGTCTTCTCCAGGGGAAGCCTTCTTTGGCTACACCAAATCTCAAATCCACTAATCCCTTCTTTCAATTCTCCGGTTTCTGTAATTAACACAAAATGTTTTTTCAAAAAATCTGTTTGTCTTTCATCGTGGATAGTAGTTTCATCTTTCTTTTTTTCATAGACAACTGATCGATACACTGTCTTTGGTGTTCGACCCAGTTTCACAATTACTCTTTTTTCAAGCAAATCATTCAACACCAAATGTGTCATTTGCTTTGAGATCATGAGTTTGTCGGTTATTTCCTTTACCGAAAGCTCCCCCTGTGAAGCGAATAATTCTACTATTTTTTGCTTTATTGTCATTTGACTATTGACTATCAATAGTCAAATATAAAATATAATGCAATCAATAAAAAGGCCGTTCATTATGGTTGCTGCTAAATATTTTAGTATTGTTACCTATGGATCAGGAATACTTCAAAGGTCGTGGGGCGCAGATAAAAACAGGAAATAAATTCCTAAAGGCCGAGTATGTGACGGACCACATTGAAGGTTTGGATGAACCTCTTCTTGAAACTCCTACTACTCAGATTTTTTTTGAGACTCCAAAAAAAATAGTCAACAAAGTAGAAAGCTCTGACCTCAGCATGATGTATTCTATGAATCCTTATCAAGGCTGTGAACATGGATGCATCTATTGCTATGCGCGCAACACGCATGAGTATTATGGATTCAGTGCCGGATTAGATTTTGAAAGCAAGATTATCGTAAAGAAAAATGCAGCTGCGTTGTTGGAGAAACAGCTCTTAAGTAAGAATTGGAATGCCGTACCGATTATGCTTAGCGGCAATACCGATTGTTATCAACCTCAGGAACGAAAGTTTGAAATCACTCGCTCGATGTTAAAAATCCTGGCCAACTATCGCCATCCGATAGGACTCATCACAAAAAACAGTCTTATCCTTCGCGATATTGATTTACTGCAAGATCTTGCCAAAGACAATCTCGTACATGTCTATATTTCTATCACCACTTTAAATGAAGACTTGAGAAGATTGATGGAGCCTCGCACGGCCAGTGCTATCAAGCGGCTAAAAACCGTAGAAGAACTTTCAAAAGCAGGAATACCTGTTGGTGTGATGAATGCGCCCATCATTCCCGGATTAAATCATCATGAAATTCCAAGTATACTTAAAGCTGCCTCTGAACATGGTGCGTTGAATGTGGGCATGACTGTGGTAAGACTTAATGGATCAATTGGAAAGATATTTGAAGACTGGTTGCGCAAAAACTTCCCCGATCGTTTCGAAAAGGTGTGGAGCCAGATCTCGTCTCTACATGGAGGTAACGTAAATGATTCTCAATTTGGAAGACGAATGTCAGGCGAAGGAAATATTGCAGATTCCATTCATCAACTCTATCGCGCTTCAAAGAAGAAATACTTCACCGGCAAACAAATGCCCCCATATGACTTAACAAAGTTTAGAAAAGGTGGTAACCTTAGCTTGTTCTAATGTGGAATGAATCCAAATTAGAAGCCACGGGAATTAAATAGTTTGTTGGATTGTCTAAAGAGTAGTTACCTTTGAATGCTCATGAAACGCTTAGCAGCACTTGGTCTTCTCTTTTTCTACCTGGTTTCGTTTACCGAATTCAGTGAGGTGCTGCGCCTACCGTTGTTGGTTGAACACTACACCGAACACAAAAGCAAAGTGGATGACCTATCCTTTTGGGAGTTTCTGGTGATGCACTACGAAACAGATGTTGCTCATGATGATCAGGATATGAGTCTTCCGTTTAAAGATTGCGATCATTCGTGCTTTGCACAAATCCTTGTGCTGCCCATGCAAAAAATTGTATTAACAGAGAATACAGAAAAGATAGCCCTTTCTTTCACTTCCTTTTATTTACTTCACGAGCCACAACTTCTTGCTGGCGATATCTTTCAGCCCCCCAAATTAAGTTGACCATAAGCAATTGGTAGTTGACAATGTTGCAGAACTTTGTCAATTAAGCAAAGCCAATTGTTAGACACTCAACTTTCGATTTGTTCAAGCATTGTCAATTGCTGTTTGCTAATTGTCAACTCTTTCTAGCAAATCATCATTCTAATTCATAAGTCATGCTGAATGCCATTATTCGCTTTTCAATTCAAAATAAATTCATTGTTGGACTGTTTACAATTGCTCTTATCATTTGGGGTAGTTATTCACTCACTCAACTTCCAATTGATGCCGTACCCGATATTACCAACAACCAGGTACTGGTTATTACTTCTGTTCCATCATTAGGTGCTGCCGACATTGAGCGGCTCATCACCTTTCCGATCGAACAGGTAAATAGTAATATTCCAGGCCTTATTGAACTTAGAAGTTTTTCGCGTTTCGGATTATCCTTAGTGACCATCGTGTTTGACGATGATACCGATGTGTATTGGGCTCGCCAGCAGGTTACAGAAAGACTTCAACTAGTAAAAGATCAGATTCCAAAGGGTTTGGGTTCGCCAGTATTGGCACCTGTTACCACCGGCCTCGGTGAAATTTATCAATATGTAGTGAAGGCCAAAAAAGGATATGAAGCTCGATATGACATCACAGAGCTACGCACTATTCAAGATTGGATTGTCAGGCGACAACTCTTGCGTGTTCAAGGTGTAGCCGATGTGAGCAGTTTTGGTGGCAAACTAAAACAATATGAAATAGCGATTGATCCTAATAAACTAAAATCGTTTGGCTTAACGGTGAACCATGTTTTCACTGCCCTGGAGACCAACAATCAAAATACAGGTGGAGCTTATATCGAAAAGCAATCAACGGTTCTCTACATACGAAGCGAGGGCTTGATCGGAAGTCTTTCGGACATAGCAAAAATTGCCGTAAAAAATACAGCAAACGGAACTCCATTATTCATCAAAGATGTAGCCGAAGTGCGAATGGGTAGTGCCATACGCTATGGCGCCATGACCTACAACGGAGAAGGTGAAGTTGCTGGCGCAATTGTGATGATGTTGAAGGGTGCAAACAGCAGTCAGGTTATTAAAGCTGTAAAAGAGAGAATCGAGCAAACAAAAAAAATCTTACCAGAAGGTGTTGAGATAGAACCATTCCTGGACAGAACTAAAATGGTGAACAACGCCATTGGCACCGTTGAAACCAATTTGTTGGAAGGTGCATTGATTGTTGTATTTGTCCTTGTCCTGTTTCTTGGAAATTTCAGAGCCGGACTTTTGGTGGCATCTGTCATTCCACTCTCCATGCTTTTTGCTGTGATCATGATGAACTTGTTTGGGGTAAGCGGAAACCTCATGAGTTTAGGTGCTCTGGATTTTGGTTTGATCGTTGATGGGGCAGTTATAATCGTGGAGGCTGTCATGTACCAACTTCATAGTAAAAAATTTAATACGTTAAACGTACTCAGCCAAAGTGAAATGGATAATGAGGTAAACCATTCGGCAGGAAAAATGATGAACAGTGCCGTGTTTGGTCAAATCATTATCCTGATTGTGTACTTACCCATTTTTAGTTTACAAGGCATCGAAGGGAAAATGTTTAAACCTATGGCTCAAACCGTTGCATTCGCATTGATGGGCGCTTTCATTCTTTCGCTTACTTACATCCCTATGATGAGTTCTGTTTTCTTGAGCAAAAAACTTAAGCACACTAAAAACATTTCAGATAATATGATGGAAAAGATTGAACGTCTATACCAGTCTCTTTTAGAAAGAGTGTTGGGCTTTCCTAAAATGATAGTGTCCATTGTTGTAGTCCTGTTTGCTTGCTCTTTGATTACTCTTTCATTTCTTGGTGGTGAGTTTATACCCTCGCTGGAAGAAGGTGATTTTGCTGTGGAGACCAGAGTGCTTACAGGAAGTAATTTGAACGTGTCAATAGAGGCAACAATGAAGGCTGAAAAGATATTGCTCGAAAAATTTCCCGAGGTAATAAAAGTAGTTGGCAAAACAGGTAGTGGAGAAGTGCCTACTGACCCAATGCCAATTGAAGCGAGTGACCTGATGATCATATTAAAAGATAAAAGTGAATGGACTTCTGCCAGCACCTTTAATGAACTTGCCGAAAAAATGGGTACTGCACTAGAGGCCATACCTGGCGTTACGTTTGGCTTTCAGTATCCTGTGCAAATGCGCTTCAACGAATTAATGACAGGAGCACGGCAAGATGTGGTGTGTAAAATCTTTGGAGAAAATCTGGATACCCTCGCCTTCTATGCCAACAAGTTAGGAAATATAGTCAATACAGTTGAGGGAAGTACAAATCTATACGTAGAAGCCGTTGCTGGGTTGCCACAAATTGTGATCAACTACAATAGAGCAGCGATAGCACAATATGGTTTAAATATTTCTGATATCAACAAAGTAATCAACACAGCGTTTGCCGGGCAGAGCGCAGGATTAGTTTACGAAGATGAAAAGAGGTTTGATCTGGTCGTACGAATGGAAGGCGAACAACGGAAAGACTTAAGCGATGTACAAAATTTACTCATCCCAACTCCAACAGGAGATCAGCTGCCCTTAAATCAACTCGCGAACGTAGAAATAAAAGACGGCCCCAATCAAATACAACGCGAAGATGCCAGGCGCAGAATAATTGTGGGCTTCAATGTGCGTGGGCGCGATGTGCAGACGATTGTCACAGAACTTCAAAAGAAAGTTGATGCTCAGCTAAAATTTCCCACAGGCTACTATGTAACATACGGTGGAGCGTTTGAAAATCTTAATGCCGCCAAACAACGATTAAGCATTGCCGTGCCCGTTTCGCTATTGCTTATATTCCTTATGTTATACTTCGCTTTTAATTCCGTCAAACATAGTTTACTCATTTACTCAGCTATTCCTCTTTCTGCAATTGGTGGTGTCTTTGCGCTTGCCGTTCGGGGTTTGCCATTCAGTATTAGCGCAGGAGTTGGGTTTATTGCCCTGTTTGGTGTTGCTGTACTCAACGGCATTGTCTTGATTGCAGAATTCAATCGACTGAAAACGGAAGGTCATCTTGACTTGAAAAATATTGTGATTACCGGAACAAAGGTCAGGCTTCGTCCAGTGCTCATGACTGCATTGGTTGCTTCACTTGGTTTTCTGCCGATGGCACTTAGCAATGGAGCCGGTGCTGAAGTTCAGCGACCGTTGGCTACCGTTGTGATTGGTGGATTATTAATTGCCACTTTTTTGACCTTGTTTGTGCTTCCGGTGCTATACATACTTTTTGAATCGGGCTTTGGCAAAAAATGGAAAGCAAATACTTCAATGGCGGTTCCCCTTTTGATTCTACTTTTGATTTTCTCATCTCAACATGGAGTAGCGCAAACTCCAATTACTTTAAAAGCAGCGATTGATACAGCATTGGCAAACAATCTTCTTGTTAAAAACGAGCGATTAAAATCTGAGTATCAAAAACGACTTATCAAGACTGCCATTAATCCCTCACAAGCCAATGTGATGGGAGAGTATGGACAATTCAACAGTAGCTACTCTGACAATAGATTTGGCATCAGTCAAAGTCTAAACTTTCCGTCTGTATATACTAATCAAAAATCGTTATTGAAAGAAGAATGGAGAGGCAGTGTGTTAAATGTGGCCGTAAAAGAACTTGACCTGAAGAAACAAGTATCACTCGTATTTAATGCCTTGTCATTTTTACTTGGGAAGCAAAAGCTACTTCAACAGAATGACAGTCTGTTTGCTGAGTTTTTGCGAAAGGCCAATTTGCGTTTTGATGCAGGGGAAACCAATGTTCTTGAAAAAACAACGGCAGAAATACAACGTGGGCAAATTACCATTCAGCTCAATCAATTGATTGCCGATTTAGGCCTATTGCAATTGCAATTTCAGCTGCTTCTAAATACTACTACCATTCTCGTTCCGACAGATGATTTTAAGATGAGCAGAATAGAAATATTGGATACGATTCTTATTAAAACTCATCCCAGTATTCAATTGCTGCAACAAGAAAAATTGGTTTCTATTAAAAACACCCAATTAGAGAAGGCTCGTTTGCTTCCTGATCTCACCTTTGCGTATGCTAATATGTCTATGCGTGGTACAGGTTCCGATAATGTGACCTATGATGGTTCCACTCGATTTCAGTCTGCTCAAGTTGGAATTGGCGTTCCTATATTTTACGGTTCCCGAAAGGCAAAAATCAATGCCTCAAAGTCTCTCGAGAAAGTAAGAGAAACCAACTACCTGGCAGGTGTGCAACAGTTTGATATGGAATACAAAAAAGCACGTACCCAATCCGACAACTTTTTAAAGTCAGTTGACTACTACGAAAATACCGGCTTGAAAAATGCAAAATTGATTCTTGAAACGGCTCACAAACAATTTGCAAATGGTGGAATAAATTATCTGGAGTGGGTGATGCTCATCAATCAGGCAATCTCTATACAGGCTGAATATTTAAATGCAGTGAACAACCTAAATGATAGTATTATCCAATTAAATTATTTCATTGAAAAATAAAGTATCTATAACTATTCATATCATGAAAATGTCAACTCCTCATAATCTATTCAATATGTTCTCCCCTCTCAGGCTAGTGTCGATAAGCTGTCTTTCATTTTTTATTGTCTCCTGCGCTTCTAAAAATGAAGCTCCCTTATCAACTGATAGCTTGTCTGTCGAAAACTCTGTTACTCTTACCCCTGAGCAATTTAAAAATGCTGGCATAGCAATTGGCAAAATCGAACAGAAATCTATCTCCCGCATATTAAAGGTTAACGGTCGAATTGATGTGCCTCCGCAAAATATGATCTCTGTTAGTGTTCCAATGGGCGGCTATCTGCGGTACACCAAACTGTTGCCGGGCATGCACGTCAACAAGGGTGAGGTGATAGCCATTATGGAAGACCAGCAATACATTCAATTGCAGCAAGATTTCCTATTGGCAAAGGCGCGGCTGAATTTTACAGCCAGCGAATATCAGCGACAAAAAGAGCTCAATCTAAGCAAGGCCACAAGTGACAAAGTTTTTCAGCAAACAGAATCAGATTATACGACCGAAAAAATAAATGTAAAGTCACTTTCTGAAAGATTGAAGCTTATCGGCATCAATCCCGATCAACTAGATGAAAATTCAATTTCCAAGAGCATCAATATTTACTCTCCAATTGCCGGCTACGTCTCTCATGTAAATGTAAACATTGGCAAGTATACACAGCCCAGCGAAGTGCTCTTTGAATTAATTAACCCGGAAGACATTCACCTGGCATTAACTCTGTTTGAAAAAGATTTGGCCAAAATTTCAATCGGACAAAAAGTATTTGCCTATACAAATGGTCAACCCAACAAAAAATATGAATGCGAAATTATTCTCATTGGGCAAAACTTATCTGCGGACAGAAGTACGGAAGTACATAGTCATTTTGAAAAGTATGAGAAAAGTCTGTTGCCAGGCATGTATATGAATGCGGAGATTGAGTTAAAAAATAATAATGTTTACGCTCTTCCCGAGGAAGCAATTGTGCGCTTTGAGAACAATCAATATATTTTTAGTGCACAAAGTCAAAGTAGTTATAGTCTTATGGAGGTTAAAACGGGAGACTCAGAAAACGGCTTTACTGAAATTGTTGCAGGCGAAACTCTAATCGATAAAAATATTGTGATAGTGGGCGCATATTCATTACTGATGTCGTTGAAGAATAAGGCAGAAGAATAAGGCAGAAGAATAAGTTAGATCGCATGGGTTTTTTTTCACTTAAAACCCCTTTTCCTTGACTACCTTAAAAGGAAATAATGTAACTTTAAATGCCTTAAAATACTTATCGTTATGGAAACAGTAGAGCTTCGTAAACAAATCCACGGGTACATCGAGAAAGCCGATGATCGATTTGTCAATCTTGTCCATGCAATGATGTTGGCCGATTTAGAAGGGCAAGAATTCGAATTATCTGACGAGCACAAAAGAATTTTGGACGAACGCCTAAAACAACATGAAGCTGACCCTAATTCTGGATCCTCTATGGAGGAGGCCTTTGCGCGCATCAATAAACAATTATGACCTTTACTATTATCCTCAAACCATGGGCGGAAGAGGATATTCTTGACGCTGCAAAATGGTATTCAATTGAACAGCCTGATTTAGGCTTGAAGTTTTCAAAAGCAGTTTCAGAAAAACTTTTGATTATAAAGACCAGTCCTTATTTTTTTCAGCTTAAGACTAAAACGATTCGTGCTGCTTTCGTGGCTTCATTCCCGTATGGCGTTTACTACACTGTAGAAAAAGATCTAATAATTGTTCATGCTGTATTACACGCTAAGCGAAGTCCTGGAATTTGGAAAAAAAGAACAAGGCGTTGACCTCATTAAACCCTTACAAAAAACTGTTTGATATAGCGGTTGAGGAATTCATAACCCTTAATGAAAACGCGGACGAACGTAAAATCATTTTAAAGTCGAAATTTATACACGGGGTTTCAAGTGCGATCGTAGCTGATCAAATCTCCGGCAGACGAAAAGCAAAACTAAAACTACCCACCTGGCATGCAGCTAAAAACATCATCTACCCTCCCTCTGTTAACATTGAACAATGCTCTTCCGAGGCAACCGCTAAGTTCAAAGTTGAAATACTAAAGCAAAATATAAAAGGCAATTTCAATAAAGCCGTTGACTTAACAGGTGGTTATGGTGTCGATAGCTTTTCACTCAGCTCACTTTTTAAAGAAGTTGATTACGTTGAGCCAGATGAAAACCTGTTTGAAATCACCCGACACAATTACAACACTCTTCAAGAATCTAGAATTCAGAATATAGAATACAGAATCCAGCATCACAACACAACCGCTGAAGATTTCTTAGCAGCTGCAAAAGACAAATTTGATCTGGTCTACATCGACCCATCCCGCAGAACAAAAGGCAATCAAAAGATTTTCCGTCTTGCTGATTGCGTGCCCGACATCACCCAACTTCAGGATATTGTTTTCGACAAAGCAGATGTCCTTCTTGTGAAAGCTTCACCCATGCTTGATTTGCAGCAGGGCATAAAAGAACTGAAGCACGTTACAAAAGTATTTGTGGTGGCCGTAAACAATGAATGTAAAGAGGTTTTGTTTCTATGTCGCAAGGGTCATGAGGCCGAACCTGTTATTGAAGCCGTTGATTTAAAAATGTCATCAGCCGAATCGTTATTTAGTTTTCTGCTCTCTGAAGAAAGAATCTCAGGAGCAGAATTTTCAAACCCCTTGCGCTATCTCTACGAGCCACATGCCGCTTTGCTAAAGGCGGGAGCATTTAAACTTATCGCTCAAAGGTTTGGAATAAAAAAACTTCAACAGCATACACACCTCTATACTTCCGAAAATTTAGTAACTGATTTCCCGGGAAAGGTTTTTGAAATAGAAGCATTGATTAAGTCCGATGTTAAAGTTGTCAGGCAATATTTTCCGGAAGGCAAAGCAAATGTGGCTACGCGCAACTATCCGCTTAGCCCTGAAGAATTGAAGAAAAAAACAGGTTTGAAAGATGGAGGTGGGAAATTTCTAATTGGCTTTTCGGGAGCGAAGGAAAAGTTTGTGGCGGTGTGCAAACGATTAATCTTCCTGTGAACATCACATATAAACCTCATGCTACCTCTAGTATCGATCGCCCTGATAAGGAAATTTTTGCATAGTCGAGGCTTGCAAGTATATCTTCTCTCTCTAATTCTGGATGATCTTCCACAATCTGTTCTATTGTCATGCCTGAGCTGAGCATATCAATAATAACCTCAACAGGCCATCGCATGCCTCTTATACATGGCTTTCCATGACAGATCTCTGGTGCTATTGTTATTCTATTGATTCTGCTCACACACTGAAATTTTAAAACCTCTCCTTTATCAAAGATAGCGATTTTTAATGTGCGCGAATATGAGCAATATGTTAATGTCCATTTTCCTTAACTAAAAGATTTACAAAATGGTTAATTTTGAAAAGACAAAGACTTGCAATTATGGACATTCAAACACTTAAAATAGATATTATACACTGGCTTACTCAGTTGAATGACAAAAATGTTCTTGAAAAAATCCAGGCCCTAAAGAAAGAAGAAGACATTGAGCTATCATCTGATCAGCAGGTTGAGCTTGAAAAAAGACTCGAAAAATACGAACGTGGTGAAATGAAATTTAAATCATGGGAGGAAACACGGGCAAGTGTAAAAAAGCGGTCATCAAGTATTAAGAATCCTGTCACAAGTACTTTATAATTTCTTCAATCCTCGCTTCTCCATTTATAGCTTTTACTAACTGGCGTTCATCTGAATAAATATAAACCGATGGTGTGGCGATTGCCCCAAAATTATTGATCACCTCCATCACTTCTGTTCGCACAAAATGAACATTCGCATGACCAACCAGGTCATAGTCCTTTGCAAACCTGCCGATGTTTTCAAAACTATCAGACGAAACAAACCAGACTGTATAATTTTCAAAAGCCTGCAACTGTGTGCGTATTTCTTTTGCTTCCCGTTGACAGTGGTCACAATCTGCGTTGTACAAAACCAACACATTTTTACCATTCAATTCACGGCTATAATTAACGGAGCCATCCATACCCAATAATTTTAAGTTTGGCAATTGGTTGACCAAAATCCTAGCTGGTGCTTGTGCGCTTTCTGTCTTCACTTCTTTCGCCCCTGGCATAAATAGATACAATGCAACAGCCGCAATGGCCACCACTATTCCAACTGGAAGTATTTTTTTTCTCATCATTATCTTATTAAACTCTTAAAACTAACTGATGTTACACAAACTAAAAATTTGGTGTCATTGCGAGTGCCCGCGATGGAATGTGGGAGGAACGAAGCAATCCCCAAAATCAGGAGATTGCTTCGCCCCATCACACAAATCCTTGCTGGTGCTCGCAAAGACGTTTCATTATTTTGCGTAAGTCCAGATACTAAATTGAATTTAAAAAATTAGTTTTCAATTGTTGATAGCATAGCCTTACACTAAGATTAGCTTTTGCCCATTCATGTCCGGAAGCACCCATAGTTCTTCTCAAATTTGAATCGTCAATCAGTCTGCCAAGCTTGCTCACTCATTCCTCTGGATTATTGGTCAAAAATCCACTGTCCCCATCAATTATAATCTTTGTATTGTCGCCAATTGCCGATTCAAGCCATCCAAATCCTGTGCGTTTAAAAATTCCTGCAATCTGGTTAGTACGCCTGAATAATTGTAATAGTAAGTTACTTCATACTCATCTTCCTCGAGAAGTTCTTTAAATATCGTTGCCCTGACAACAGCACTGGGGTAAGGCAAAAATATCATGTAAAGAATCTTCTTTTTCATCCAGTCCTATTTCTTCGGCTTACACATATCCCAAAAGTAAATAGGTTAAATAAAAAACAACTACCAGTAATCCGTACACTTGAAAAATCTTTTTTCTGTTTTGGGTATCTTCCCACCACAACATCACCCATGGCTTAAACAAGCCAACCACAAGAAAAAAGAGGCAGGTGTAGCTCATAAATAAAAATAATAGTCGCACGTAGTACATACGGTTCAAAGGTAGAAGTTAAGAACGGAAAGTGTAAAGTATTTCGATCAACGCGCTTTATGGCCTTCTAAAAATGATCCACGATTGATTAAACCCGGATTATGCATTCGGATAAAAATCTCAACCAAAAACTGACGAATTCTTCGAATTGTCAGGGTTAACCTTGACAATGAAAATCACCCAAGGGGTTGTTATAAGGTTATTATAATATTACGTGTAGGCTGATGATTTTCATTCGTCAAATTCTGCAATAGAAATTCTATTGCAGAATTACGGTTAAACTAAAAATTCAATCCGCCCCAATAAATCTGATTTATCACTTACTTTTGCAGCTCGATTTTTTGAAGGCCTTGCGGGCGAACGATTTTTTAAAAATTTATCAAACAGACAGCCTGGTACTAACCCTGGCAGAGGGGATTCGTACGTTCAAACCTGAAGTGCTTCAGGTAAAAGGCTTAAGCGGAAGCCTGGATGCCGTATTGCTGGCAGCCATTTACAAGACAAGTAAGTCAAGCCACGTTATCATCCTTCACGACAAAGAAGAAGCTTCTTATTTTTTCAATGACCTTCAAAATCTGTTAAGTCAAAAGGAAGTTTTGTTATTCCCGATGTCTTACAGGAGGCTGTATGAATACGATGAGGTTGAAAATGCAAACATCCTCATGCGTGCCGAGGTTCTAAATCATCTGGGCAATCACCCTGAGTCGCAGATCATCGTAACCTATCCGGAGGCGCTCTCCGAAATGGTAATCACAAAAAAGTCATTGGCCTCAAACACATTCGTGGTAAAAGTTGGTGAGAAGCTCGACCGCGAATTTCTTGAAGAGTTTTTGCACTCTTATGATTTTGAGAAAACAGATTTTGTTTATGAGGCTGGTCAGTTTGCAATACGGGGTGGAATTTTAGATGTCTACTCTTACGCACATGAGCTTCCATATCGAATCGAACTCTCAGGAGATGAAGTAGACAGTATTCGCAGTTTCGATCCAGGGTCGCAACTTTCTGTTGAAACAGTTAAGACTGTTAGCTTAATGCCCAACGTGCAAACACGGTTGGTGCACGAAGAAAGACAATCATTTTTTGATTTCATTCCGCATACAACCCGCATCTGGATAAAGGATTTTCAACTGACAAAAGATGTGGTGCAAAAGTGCTTTGAAAAAGCATCGCAAAGCTTTGATAAAATTATCCGCGAAAGCGGTTCTAAAGTTATACTCCATCCCGAGCAGCTCTTTGAAACTGAAAGCACGTTCGCTGAAAAGCTGAAATCATTTTTGATATTGGAATTTGGCTCTCGTAATTATTTCCCAGCTTCCAAAACATATGATTTTAGATCCTCTGCACAGCCTTCTTTCGGAAAGAATTTTGAACTTCTTGCTTCCAACCTTTTCGATCAGCAAGTAAAAGGATATTCAAATTTTATTGCCGCTGAACAACCGCGACAGGTGGAACGCCTTCAAGGAGTTTTTGAAGAAATTAATCCTCAGATAAAGTTTCAATCTTTAGATTTTTCCTTGCGGGAAGGTTTTGTAGATCATGTTTTAAAAATCGACTGCTATACGGACCATCAGATTTTTGAACGATTTCATCGCTACCACGCCAAAGAAAAATTCTCGAAGTCAAAGGCCATGACCTTTCGGGAATTACAAACAATGGTACCGGGAGATTTTGTGACACACATAGATTACGGCATTGGAAAATTTGCCGGACTTGAAAAAAAACAAGTGAATGGCCGCGATCAGGAATCTATTCGTTTGGTTTTTCGTGACGATGATCTTCTCTATGTTAGCATTCACTCTCTTCACAAAATTTCTAAATACTCGGGCAAAGATGGCGCCCTACCTGCCATAAGCAAACTGGGATCGGATGAGTGGGCGAATAAAAAGGCCAAGGCCAAACGGCAGGTAAAAGATATTGCCAAGGAACTAATAGAACTCTATGCTAAACGCAAACAGGCTCCAGGTTTTGCCTTTGCAGCAGATGGCTTTTTGCAAGCCGAGCTTGAATCGTCTTTCATTTATGAAGATACACCTGATCAGGCCAAAGCAACGGAAGACGTTAAGCGCGATATGCAAATGGCTCATCCTATGGATCGACTGGTATGCGGAGATGTTGGCTTTGGAAAAACTGAAGTTGCCATTCGCGCTGCTTTTAAAGCAGCAAGCGAAGGAAAGCAAGTGGCTGTTCTTGTGCCCACCACAATTCTCGCCATGCAACATTATCGTACTTTCTCAGAGCGCCTGGGGAATTTTCCGGTGAAGATTGACTATGTATCGCGGTTCAAAACAGATAAGGAGATCAAGCAAATTATTAAGGAAGCAGAACTTGGCAACGTTAACATTTTGATTGGCACTCATCGCGTGGTGAGCAAAGATGTTGTCTTTAAAGATTTGGGATTACTAATTGTTGACGAAGAGCAAAAGTTTGGCGTTAAAGTAAAAGACAGGTTAAAAGAAATAAAAGTGAATGTGGATGTGTTGACACTCACGGCCACACCCATTCCCCGAACATTACACTTTTCATTAATGGGAGCGCGCGATCTTAGTATCATATCTACGCCTCCTCCCAACCGGCAACCAGTAACAACGGAACTTCACACATACAACGAAGAAATTATTCGCGATGCGGTAAGCCATGAACTTCGCAGAGGTGGTCAGGTATTTTTTGTCCACAACAAGGTGAGTGACATCGAAGCCATCGCCAATGTTATTTTCAGGCTTGTCCCCGATTCACGAATTGGTATTGCCCATGGGCAAATGGAGGGCGATAAGCTTGAAAAGGCAATGATAAAATTCATTGATGGCGAATACGATGTGTTGGTGTCAACCAACATCATTGAATCGGGTCTCGACATTCCTAACGCCAATACCATCATCATTCACAATGCACACATGTTTGGGTTGAGCGACTTACATCAGATGAGAGGGCGCGTTGGCCGGTCTAATAAAAAAGCGTTTTGTTATTTACTCACACCGCCTAGTTCAGTTCTTAGTGGCGATTCGCGTAAGCGATTGGCTGCCCTGGAGGAGTTTAGTGAACTTGGCGATGGCTTCAAGGTGGCCATGCGTGACCTTGATATTCGGGGAGCAGGAAATTTATTAGGTGCGGAGCAAACTGGTTTTATCACAGACCTGGGCTTTGATACCTATCATAAAATCCTCGATGATGCTATTCAGGAATTAAAAGAAACAGAATTCAAAGATCTGTTTGCTGAAGAGCTTTCTGAAAAAATAAAACTGATTGTTCAGGATTGTGTGATTGAAACGGATTTAGAAATTCTGATTCCCGAAACATATGTCACTAGTACCAGTGAACGCTTACAACTCTATGCCAGTCTGGATAATATTAAAGAAGAAGAGGGCCTTGAAAAATTCACGCTCTCATTAAAAGATCGATTTGGGGTTTTGCCGAGTTCCGTTGAACAACTTATTAACACGGTTCGCCTGCGGTGGCTGGGAGAAAGCCTGGGCTTCGAAAAAATTACCCTGAAAAACGAAAAGCTAAGAGGCTATTTTGTCTCTGGAAAAGAGGAGTATTTTAAATCAGATGTGTTTGGTCATATCTTAACATTTGTGCAAAGCCATCCTAAGCAATGCCGCATGAAAGACACCAACGGAAAACTAGTCTTAACAATAGAAAATATAGTAAGTGTTGATATCGCCATGAAAATAATTCAACGGATGAATCACAAACCTAAATCCGTCAGCGAAACACTTTCCGCATAAGGCATTAAGTCTTCTGTGTTTTTAAAAGCATGAATCATCAACACTTTTTTATGCAGCGGTGAATAATACACCTCGATAAAAAATTTATCGGTATGATACAGGTACACTTTGCAATCACCCAACTTTCGCATCGAAAGATAATGGGTACCTGTGGTAACAATATCACATTTCTTTTCAAATGTTGCACATTCAAAATCTTCAAGGGAAATCATGGCCTATTGTGTTTATAATAGGTACTTAGAGAAAAATATGCCGTTCTAAAAAAGCTATTAAAACAGGTTTTTTCGTTATTTTTACAGACATTGACGAACCAAAGTTGGAATGAAAATCCCAAATTGAATCGACAATAACTTTGTTGACTTGTCGTTTAAATCTGCGGTTGGTCGGCACTTGTACTAAGGATTCATCAATAAAATCCTTACCCCTTGGAAAACATTGGATTATCTATTTATATTAGCGGTTGCTTTGACTAAGACTATGAAACAAATGAAGCATTTGAAAGGA
>JAYVBN010000428.1:0-19794 GCA_043750455.1 Bacteroidia bacterium
GCCAACTTTGGTTGCATTAATGCTAAGTTCGTAGTAACCCAAGCCGCATATATATGCTCTCGCTTTTTTTAATCCTTTTTTTACTATAATTGATTTTCGGAAATAAGGAGCTGGTTTATATTGAATATCCTTCCCATCAGTAATAAAACTTCCTTTCCATTCCGTGAATGAAAAAATACCGGTTTCAAAGCTGCTTATTGAGGATGGACTTGATTGAATATTATCCTTATCCCAAACTACAACCCGCCAGTAATATTTAGTGCGTGATTGCAAGGTGGGGCCTGTGTACAAAATATTATTAGTGCTTCTGGAATCTAATCTGCTTGTTGTCCAGACATCAGGTTGATTACTTAAAAGTAAAATGGAATCACTGGCTACCATGATTTGGTAGGCAGTCTGAATTGCACCGTTTCGCGGATCGTTAAGCAACCAGGAAAAGCGCGGCCTGGCAGCATCAATACCGAGGGGCTGTTCTAGATATTCACATTTTAACTCAATAGGTTTATATAACTGGGCAGAGCTTTGGATACATACCAGGTATAAAAAAATACCAAGACTATATTTAATGATGTTCATATTATCTATCTATTTATGATGCATTTGTTATTGTAGATTAAAAGCAATGTGTTAACTATCAGTTGAAATTTTTATTAGTTTTCTTAATCGCACTTTTACTTTTTCTTAAAAGAACTCAAGTCCCATTCATCAAGCCATTTTATCACTATTCTGTTATCCTCTAATTTTAAAGGCAACCAGATGTAACGACCATCAATTGCATTTTCAGGAACCCATCGGTCGGCCATAAAAATAAAGGAGTTCTCTTTTCCAGCTATGGGCAATATATAAGTACTTTGAGAATGAAATGTAAGAGCAGAGTCGGGGCCAATACAAGGATTACCCATTTCTGTCCATGGTCCAAATATATTATCTGCAACTGCCGATCTTGCAGCATTTGGATTCCAACTTGTACAACCTGAACCTATAAAGTAGTACTTACTATCTTTTTTAAAAACAGCAGGTGCTTCCATGAATCTACCAACAAAAGCACGGGCATATTTTCCTGTATAAGACAAATAATCTTCTGATAATTCAGAAATATGGATAGTACTATTTTCTTCCGATGAAAATATATGGTACGCTTTGCCATCACTATCAACAAATATGGTCATGTCTCTAGCCATCTGACCTTTCTTAAAATCACGCCCAAGAATATTTACCGAATCTGCATCTCCGAACAGGTTATCGCCAGGATATTTTGTTTCAAGAACTTTTGGATCAACAGGGTTTTTATTAATGTCTTTTACATTTATTGGCCATTGTTCCTGGTTTGGTCTAACACTTTTGAGATAACGATAGGGGCCTGTTACTTTATCACTGACCGCAATACCACTTGACGCATAGCCATATCCATAACCTAATCTTTCAAGATGAAACCACATTACAAACTGGCGGGTTTTCTTATTGTAAACCACTTTCGGTCTTTCCAAAATGCAACCTTTTGTAATTTCACTTTTTGGATCATCATCCACTTTTAGTGAAATGCCTTCATCTTTCCAGTTATATAAATCTTTTGATGAATAACAGTGTACGCCAACCTGTGCAGTATTCCCCTTCTTACCTTCTATTTTGTGTTCTCCGAACCAGTAATAGGTATTTTTGTAGTTCAGTAAACCTCCGCCATGTGCGTTAATATGTACTCCATTGTTATCGAGCCATAATTGACCTGGTTTGAACGAGGCTGCTCTCTGGCAATGTGCATTTAAAGCACAGAGTACTAAGAAGGCTATCAGTATGTTTTTCATAGTTCAATACAACTTATTTAAAGATGTCGTTGGTGGTAGTATTTTTATTGATTAGGCTCTGACATATCAATTGAGATTATAAAACTCTAATGTATTATTTGTTTTTCGGTGACTGGTAATTCACTCTGTATTCCTTCCCCGGTTCAATTAACAATAATTTGCTTTTTATCTCCCCTGATTACTAAATCTCCTGTTATTTACCGTTTGGCTTATCGCTATATATCAACACATCCGATAAAAAAACGAAATGATCTTTATCTTCATTCAGTATTTTAATTTTCACCGAATGTTTGCCCGGTTTCAAAGCATATTTCCATGCCAGTTCAGGTCGTCTTATAATAAATGAAGCTGGCAGCGAAACAGATTCTATTTTCACATTGTCAACGACAATTTCCACATCAAATGCAAACGCACTGGTATTTTCCCCGCTTTTTACCGTAACCGGCTTTACCTCACCCCGAAGCACAAAACCGACTCCATCAAATTCAAAAGTGTATTCTTTATTCAGCTCTTTTTGAATAGCACGCTTTTCTATCGGAAAATGACCTGGAAAGCTTTGCTCTAACCGAACAGACTTTGGCTTTTGAACTGCCAGTACAACATTCTCATTGGTTACTGTTCCTCCATTTCGTTTTATCGATTCAAGAGCGTGCTTCATTCCAATGCCATACACATCATTCAATGACATAGTCGTGTATTTGAAATCTATATCCTCTGCTTCTTTTAGTCCCATCTTCCAGTAAGCAGGAATTTTATCATAGCCCAGCATGGTTCCAAGTATTCCGCCAGCGGAAGAAGGATTACAATCAGAATCCTGCCCCGCCCGTGTAGATACATCCATGGTTTTGGAAAAGTCCTCATTACCATACAACAAGCCCAAAACAATGTAAGCGGCATTCAGCTTTGCGTCTATATTAAAAGGATTAAATACACCCTTTGGACAACCTACATCATCGGCCCACTTCACCTGAATCTCAAACCAGGTTTTCTTCCAATCATCGGGATACTTTTTATGCCATGCGATTACATCGGAAATGCATTTATAAAAGGTGCTTTCTCCGGGAATGGTTTTGAGCGATTCATTCACGATATACTTAACATCATTGGAAACAAAAGCTAATGAATACATCGCACCTACATATACACCTCCATACCATCCATCTCCGTAATTCATAATATGGCCAATGCTATCTCCTATTTGAACTGCTGTGTTAGGCATACCCGGAGCCATGAGGCCCGAGAAGTCTGCTTCAATTTGAAAATCAATATCATCAGCATGGGGATTATTCAACCAATGACCTGATTGAGGTGGGGCAATATTGTGTAAAACATTATAACGCCCTGCCTGGTTGGCGTGCCATAACCAATACTGAGCATTTGCATAGGCCCGGGCATGAGAAGCCACGGGAGCATCCAATCCTTCCTTTTCAAAAACATCCACAAAAGTGAGATCCATATACAGATCGTCATACAATCCCGGATTATCGATCATTGTCTTTTTGATATACCCATTGTACCAATCAATACTTTGGTAATCATTGATCATCGTTCCATTAAACTGGAACTCAGTAGGACCCCCAAACGTAACACCAATGACCTGCCCTGCCCAGCCTCCTTTGATCTTATCCTGTAAGGCAGTTCGTGATATCGATATTTGATCAGTTTGCGCAAACACGGTTGCCCATGCATAACTAATGAGTAGAAAAAAGAGAATACGTTTCATGTGTATGTAGTTATATTTTTTGGGGAACAATGGAATCGCTGCATGGTCTGATTCTTCACTGAAAAATTAGTTTGTAGTTGACACTATACTCTTTCCCCGGCTTAATTGTTAATTCGTAGCTATTATCTCCAATTTTTCTGACGATACCACTGGTTGTCGTTGGCTTCTTGTCATTTTTGCAACAAGTATCCCGACTCCATCAGCACCCGTAACTATAATTTGCTTTTTATCTGCCCTGATCACTAATCTCCATTTAAAGTCGGTACTTTACCTTCATGAAGCTCATGAAGCCTTAGACTCGCATTGGTGTATTAAAAAGGGATACGATGATCATTCTCATTAGAAACAAACCAAATTCCTTACCTGGACAAAATAATCAATAGCAAACCTCCGATGTAAAATATCAGCATAAGCATTTAATAAAACTCTCGTGGATGCTGATGGATCTTTAATTTTTCAACCCTATTCTACTTTTCTCCAAACACCGCTTTAACCGCTTTCAAATACGCATCGCCATATTTTTTCTCCGGCAACAGATAACTTCCTTCTGTCCATTCGTTCCAGGAATTCAGTACTACTATCTTATGTTTGGGATTGTATTCATCCAAAAACTTTTTTGCTTCCTGCAATTGGTTTTGAAATGATGCAGGTGTATTGCCAACCAAAACAGGTGTCCATGGATAATCTTTCATTTCAAATTTATCACTTTGTATACAGCGTGGACTGGCATCCCATCCCATTGAAACATTGGGAGTATATAAAACCTCAGCGTATTCAGCAGTGAATTTTCTCCAATAATTCTTAGCCGAAGCAAATGCTTTTTCCATTGGCACAGTAGGAAAACCATCTTTATTCGCATTATAGTGATGAAGATAACAGTAGGTAGATACACTTTCGACACCTAATGCTTTCACCATTTCCTTTGCATTAGCCGGTGCCCCTGAGCCTGTAATTGTATTCACATGATAATCATTGACCATCATACTCATGATATTAAAATGTACACCTGGAAAACCTGCAGCCTTTGTTTTTGTATCTAACAATTGAATAGCTTTTTTTGCTTCTTCAATACCACCCACGCCATTTATAAAAGTTACTATTTCGTAAATAGAGAAATAAGGCTTGCCGTCAATCAGCCAATAATTAGGTTGCTTGAAATATTTTTCAACAATATAAGTGGATATGGTATCCCATAATGCTGCAGTCACCTCACCTTCAGTAAGTTTTACCCGGCCATCATCAAATGAGGCAGGGTGAATATTCAACCAGTCGTGATTGGCCCACATCAAAGCAAACTTTAGACGGCTTCGGTTTGGTGCTTTCAAAAAACCTTTCTCCAGGCCATCGTGCAGGTATCGGCCTGTATTACTGTACCAATACCAATCGTAGATAAAACAATCAATACCGTTATCGGCAGCCAAATCAATTTCTTTGGCAGCCCATTTGGGGTCTGCTTCATTAAAATATCCCCATGATGGAACTTTTGGTTGCTCATGGCCTTTGAACCGTGGCTTGGCAGCTTTTACTACTTCCCATTCTGTCCAGTCTTTACCATGCCACTTTGAATTGATGCTGTCGGGATGGTAATTAGGGAAATAGTAAACGGCTACTTCATAATCGTTTTTTACCAATAATTTTTTTCCTTGCCCCAATGCTTCGATTGATGCAATTGCAATAAATATGACTACTGCATTTTTGATAATTAATTTCATGCTATTTTTTTTATTGTCTTTAATCAATTTAGTGGTCACTGACTATTTAGGCAAAAGGTAATTGACCTTGTATTCCTTCCCCTGTTCAATTGTTAATTCGTAATTATTACTTCCCGTTTTCTTAATGCTGCCAATGCTGGCCGTTGGCTTCTTTGCACTTTTGAAACGAAGTACCCCCACCCCGCTGACACCTGTAACTGTAATTTGTTTTTTGTTTACCTTGATAGATATATCCCCATTTGGCGTGGGTACTTTTCCCTCCATCCATTCAAGCCCTCCAAGATCAGGTTCTACCAAATACTCTTCATATCCGGGCTTTAAGGGTTTAACTCCCAAGTAATATTTTCCTAATAAATATATTGGGCTTGCTCCCCAGGCATGGCAAAGACTTTTACCATAAGGCCGTCCATACATGGCATACTTCTTAGCTCCTTTTTCGTTCGGATCATACAGTTCCCAAAACGAAGTAGCGCCTTCCTTCAACATGGCGCCCCAGTAATTTTTCATTTCTTGCAAAACATATTTTTGCTCTCCTATTGCACAAAGGGCTTCTAATTCATAGAACCGCATGTAGGGCGTGGTGATCTTTAATACCTTATCATTTAGCAGTACATTGCTTCTTACTGCTTCTGTTTTTGCCGTGTCTAAGTAATCAAACATCATCGCAAACATATTGGCATAACGTGTAACTTCCTTTTCCACCTGCCCATTTTTTCTATTGTGCATCAGCGCCTTTTGATCTTCATTCCAAAAAACGGTCAGAATTTTTGCCCTAAGTTCCTTCGCTAAGGAAGCATACTCCTGAGATCGTTGTGAATCATTCATCAGCGAAGCACAAAGCGCCATTGCCTCTAAACTGCGACAAAAAAGAATTTGAATAGCACTAAGTTCACCCTCCTTAGAAATAGGTGCCCAGTCCAGAAAAACCCAATCGCCTGGAAGGCCCTCAACCATACCGTTGCTATTTCGCCTGTCAAGACAAAACTTCATGAGTGAAATCATTCTTGGATATACTTTCCTGATCAACTCTTTGTCACCGGTGTACAAGTAGTAATCATAAATACTCATGAACCAGTAAAACGAGTAGTCTAAAATTGTATTGATATGCGTTTCCACCGGATCGCCACCTCGCAACGCCCATACTGTTCGCTTTACACTCGGATTATCAAAGAATAAATAATAATTCATCAGGTAGCTTTGATTGGCATCGCCAGACCATAACCACCTGTCACGTTTTATTCCATCCAGGAAAAATTCACGTGTATTCAGGTGTAAAGTGTAAGCTGAAACATTCCAAATATTATTAAGATCCGTATCTGAACTTTTGAATGAACCTCGGTAATCTAACGGCAAATATTCATACAGCATATCGACCTCTTTGAACTGAATGTCATTGCTATATTGAATATTCACATATCGAAATGCCCGTGAGTGGTTGGCTACAAAATCAGAGGCCGTGTTGTTTGCTATTGAATAGTGATCAAGAGTCTCACAGGAGTCAATTGATAACGCCTCTTCCATAGATTCACCATAGTAGAAACTTATTTTTCCTGTACCTTTCAATTCCTTCATTCTGAGAAAACCAAAAGTTTCTACACCAAAGTCAATCAACACTGACCCAGGTTTGCGTTCGTCCTTGATTGGTTTCTTTTTTACAGTCGCAAGTTTAAATTTTGACGGAGGTGTATCAATATTATTAAACGTCCAAGCATCAGCTTTTACGTTTCCGAGATTATTGATATTAACGGGGTAGCCTCCCCGAATTGTATTACTGTACCAACTGGTATCGGAGACAATAGTTTTGCCTGATATAAAAACGGAGGGAGGAGTAACTGAATTAAATACCTGAAAATTGATGGTGTGTTTTCCTGCCGGGACTACAATTTTTTGTACATCACCCTGCAAATATTTTCCATCAATTGTAACGTTGTACTTCCCTTCAACCGCTACTATAATTTCTTCCGGCTCATTTAAATTAACTAGCTTGCCAAAACTCACACTGTTGTTAGGACTATAAACCCTCCACCAGGGTGGAAGAATGGCATCTCGCTTTGTTCTTTTGGCTTGCACTTCATTGCTTAGCCAAATTTCAAAATCGCCTGGGTACCAAATCCATGTTGACTTTGAATTCTGTGCAAAGGTTTCCCTCACCAAAAAAAACAGAATAAAACTAATAAGTTGCCATCTGGGTTTCATAGATTTTTATTTAGGGTGAGATTATTTTTTATAGTTCCAAACATACTGGTGAAGTGAAAATCTCCGGATCCGATTTCATAAACGCATCGGCCGTTTTCCCACTTCTGAAATTTTATACCTTTAACGCTCTTAACTTTTTTGCCACCTTCTAGTATTGCGGAGTCTTTGAGAGAAGGCAGGTATACCGTTGCTTTTGTGTTAGGTGGAATTGTAATGTGCAAATCAAATTTATCGCCACTTATTTTCCAGTGACTTTTAATTAACCCATAGGGAGATATGGAACTTCACCTCAGTGATGTCACCAACGGGTTCAGGTTTAATAATTATTTCTTTAAAAGCCAATGACCCCTGAGTCTGACCTATACCAGCCAGACCGCCATAGAACCATTCCATTATTTGACCAAACATCAGGTGGTTGTTGGAAGCACTAAGCCCTTTCCATGACTCAGTTAATGCAGTGGCGCCCTGTGCCATTTGATATCCGTAGCCAGGAACATCAGAACGATTATTCATCTTAAAGAGAATTTCTGACAACCCTTCCTGGTGCAAAACCTGTATCACATAACGCCATCCGATATCACCTGAGGTAAGCGCATAATTTCTCGCTTTAATATCCCCAACCAGGCTTGCTAATACTTTCGCTCTGTATTCGGGCTCTACCAAATCAAAATAAATTGCCATGGCATTAGCTGTTTGACTCCCCTTGTCATAAGTCATTTTATCTTTCTTAAAAAAAGTACTATTAAAAGCCTGCTTCACTTCCAGGCCGAGCGCGGCATATTTCTTTTCATCCGCTGTCTTTCCAAGCAGGCGGGCAACATCTTTTAAAATTATAAGATCATAATAATAAGTGGCCATTGCCGGAAGTTCTACCGAAGTTGCTGATTGTTTATAGTCGGCATCACCTGGCTCAAAAATATCCGCCCAATCGCCTAAACTTTTTGATATGATATGGTTCACAGCCTTACCACTCAGGTAGTCAACATATTTTTTCATCAAGTCATAATAATTCTCAAGTATCCGCTTATCCCCATTCCATTTGTAAAGTTCATACGGAACAATTACACCTACACTTCCCCACTCAGGCGTATCCCGAAACGCACCTCCAAATTTCACATACTCGGGGGCTATTGTAGGTATCAAGCCTTGCTCTGTTTGCGATGCCGCTATATCCTCCATGATTTTATTGAAGTGTGTAGCTACATCATAGTTGTACCGGATGGAATTACCCATCAAATAGGCTTGCTCAACCCAGCCTAGTTTTTCACGGTGCGGGCAATCAGTTGAAACACTAACCGTATTACTTCTTATGGCCCAATCAATCAGTGTGAAAATTTTATTGAACAACTCATTTGAGCATGTGAACTCACCAATTCTTTTTACATCGCCATGAACATGTAATGATTTCAACTCCTTTATAACAGGAAGATTGTTTGGGTTGGGTTTTCCTTCAGGTACTGCTCCCTCTATCTGGATATACCTGAAACCATAATATGTAAATTGTGGACGCCATGTTTCAACTTTTCCATCTCCTATTGTATAGTTAAAAAAAACATGCTCGCCCACATTTAACTGCGATATCAATCCATTGCTGTCTAAAAGTTCGGAGGGAGAAATCTTTACCTTAGCGCCCTGATTTCCTGCAACCATGATGTATGGAATAGCTGACATATTTTGACCCATATCATAAACCCATACACCCTCTTTCGGGCTTGAAATTGTTACAGGCGTTACCGCATCGAAAATTCTCAAGGGCTCCTGTTGCTGTGATATTAAAACCGGACTACCAGTAACTTCGACCGGAACTTGCCAGTGACTGTCATTAAAACCTGTTTGCTTCCAATTTGCCTCAACGAGCGTTGCATCATAGTCCTCTCCCCCGTAAATGCTCGAGAATGTAATGGGACTTTTTGTAACTCTCCAGGTTGTATCCGTTACTATATTTTCAATTGAACCATCTTCATACTCAATTTGTATTTTGGAAATAACAGCGGGGTATCCGAATCGCTGCACTATTTTATTGTAACGCTCAAGTGGAATATTGTAAAAGCCATTTCCCAGCATCACGCCTATAGTATTCTTTCCTTCTTGTAATAACTTGGTTAAATCGAAAGGAACATATTGTGCATACTTTTCATATTTTGTCCACCCTGGGTCGAGAAAATGATCCTCCACTTTTTTACCGTTGAGAAAAAAGTCAAAGTGACCAAGGCCGCAGGTAAATGCGGTGGCTGATTTTATTTTTCCACGAATTATAATTTCTTTCCGGAATTGAGGAAGTAAATGCGTATCAATGGTTACAGTATTTTTGGGATCCTTATTTAAATCTGGAGAATGCTTTGCGGGAACAATTCTATTCGAGTCGCTCATGCTTTCCAGGCCAATCCATTTTGCATTCTGCCAATCTGCCGGTTCTAACAAACCCATTTGCCAAAAAGCAGAAATACTCCATGCAGAAGGCTTTCCACTCCCATCCCACATCATAACTTTCCAATAATAATTCTTTGCGGCTTTTAGCGGCTGGCCTTTATATTCAATTTGAATGGATTGATCTGAAAGTATCTTACCGGAATCCCAATAGTTACCGATACCCTTTTCTAAAGACTCCTGATTATCACTTACTATTATCCTATAAGCTGTTTGTACCTGATTCCTGCTGTTCGAAGTCAGTTGCCAGGCAAGTCTTGGATTTTTACTTTCAATTCCGAGAGGATTCTCCCTGTACTCGCAAGTAAGATTTATTATTTCAATGGCAGGTTGCATTGCCCATGCACAAGTACTCAAGAGTATACAAAGAGCAAAGCCTTTGGTTACCGAGGCGAGATACAATTTTATCATAAGGTTTATTAATTTAATCTATGTCTTGATATTTTAATACAATCACATTGTTAATCGAATCAAGTGGCTGATCGGGCAGATTGATAACAATTCCCCTGGAATGAACATCGACTTTAAGTGGTGATGCTTCCTTATCCGCAAGTAAATAGGCCTTGTCAATCTTTTTTGCAACGTAATCCAGATAAATCTTACGATCCTTTGGCCAATCAAAAACATGCAAGTACCAAGTTTGCGGCTTCGCTGTAATCGCCTTTATATCTTCATTCCAGCTTACAGAAGGCCCACCGGATGTGGTATTGTAGATAGCTTCTCCATTAACCTCAAGCCAGCGCCCAACCGCACTCAATATTTCCGTAGACTTTTCAGGGATCACTCCTTCGGCTGTGGGACCAACATTTAAAAGATAATTCCCTCCTTTACCGGCAATGTCGCAGAGTTTATAAATTATATCGCTTGCGCTTTTCCAATTCTGATCATTTTTATTGAAGCCCCAATGCTCATTCAGTGTCATGCACACCTCGAAAGCAGTTTTTTGTATCTGACCTGGAATTTCCTGTTCGGGCGTTCCATAATCAGCGCCTATTCCATTGAGCCTGTTATTAATAAGGCAATTGGGTTGCCACTTGTGAATCGAATCTACAAATGCATGCGCTCTGGCAATGTTCTTCACCTCTTTAGGATTAAAAGCCGCTCCCCACCAATCAAACCATATTATGCCTACCGGCCCGTAGTTGGTAAGGAGTTCTTTAACCTGTCCTTCCATGTAGTCAAAGTATTTCAGATAATCTGCGTTGGGATTAGGTGCACCATGAAAACCGTCTGGCGTGGATTTAGAAAATTTTGAAAATTTAGCTGGGTACTCAGGATGATGCCAGTCTTGTACGGAATAATAAAAACACAATTTGATCCCTTGCTTTTCGCATTCGGCAGCAAGCTCTTTCATGGGATCTTTACCATAAGGAGTTGCATCAACAATATCATATTTTGTGAGCTTGGAATCAAAAAGGCAAAACCCGTCATGATGTTTTGTGGTAACGACAATATATTTCATCCCTGCTTTCTTGGCTAGCGATACCCATTGCTTTGCATCGAATTTTACAGGATTGAACTGAGCAGCCAGCTTTTCATATTCAACACCTGGTATCGTTGCTGAACATTGAATCCATTCACCATGATCCGTACCTGGCTTGCCTTTCCATTCGCCTGCAGGTATAGAATAAAGCCCCCAGTGAATGAACATACCATACTTAGCTTCGTGGAACCATTCCAGTTTTTTATTTAATTCTACTTTCGATAAAGAATCCTCTACCGTTTCATTATTAATTATTTCTTTTTTGGAATTACATGATAGGGAACATACCACTATTACAGCGAGGCATAAAATGTAAATTGAGTATTTACTTTTCATAATTTAAAAATTTATTTAAAGGCTTATTGTATTTTCATCTTTGTTGTCATTCACATATCTCCATGAGGTGTTACACCCTATTGCCGGGCTCCGCATAACCAATCATCATTATGAATTAATTTGATTTATACTTTTCTGATTCAGTAATCGAGGGCCAGGTATCAGTTCTAAAAGGACCGGCTGGAAAGCCCTCCTTATTGAATAAGTTACAATCCTTTGCATTGTCTGCCCAGCCAAAACGAACGGCTACCGGATCTTTTATTTCATCATGATACACGATTACCTTATCTCCTTCGATAATGGCTTTCGCGTAGCGAAACTTCTTATCTGGGCCTGAAATTTCAAAACCTTTTAAATATCCATACTGATCTTTTACTGTCAACCCACTCCCCATGCTATTAAAGGAAAGCGTTATTTTTTCTCCGTTAATCTGCACGGATTGATAAACCGGACCAGCCGGCACTACATCCTGATTGTAGGAATTATGCAATGCCATTGCGGCCAGTCTTTTGCCTACATCTTTTTTGTTGCGCGGGTGAATATCATGGGTATCACCAACATCAGTGGTCACCACCATACCTGTATTGGGTAAAGAAAGTGTTAGCTGTTGAGCTTCTCTTAATTCGGCCCAGGTACTTCCCGTATTGCTGTTTCCATCATTTGCCCCATAGCTTGCCAGTTGTACAAAATAAAATGGAAAATCGCCCTGCTTCCATTGGTTTCTCCAGTCATTAATTAATAATGGAAATGCTTTTCGGTATTGATATGCGCGGCTCGCGTTCGATTCACCCTGATACCAAATAACCCCTTTCATAGTATATTGAATAAAGGGGTTTATCATACTATTGAATAATAATGTGGGGTAAGCGTTAGGGCTAACGCCCGATGGCTTTGGGATGGATTCTACCTGAAATAACCATTCACCTGTTAAGGAAATTGTAACCAGGGGAACACTTATCTTGACATCGGTAGGGTCGCCATATATTCCACCGCTTCCTCCCATATCCATAACCCTTACTGCAATTACATTCCTCCCTTTTTTCAGTATTCCTGAAGGAATAGTATACTTGCGTTTATCCTTATGTTTAAAACTCATACCACCTACTCTCACGCCATTTACATAGGTATCATCCGAGTCGTTTATCATGGCAAGTTCCAGGAGTGCCTCCTTACCATTAAATTCTTCACCCAGGTTTATTGATTTGCGATACCAAACCACGCCATCAAAATCCCCCAGTTCCTGCCATTCCCAATAACCCGGAACATTTATACGAGGCCAGCGGCTATCATCAAATGATAATTCCTTCCATGACTCTATTATTGAAGGAGATTCTTCCAACTTACCTTGTAACCTTTCTATTTTTTTTTGCAAAGCCAACTCCTTTGCTTTGGCAAGAGAATCTAAATTCAGGTGGGGAACGGAGGCAATCATTGTTTTAAATTCATCACTGTTTTCAAATGCAGGCTTGCTTATCCATGTTTCAATATTTGTTCCTCCGCTCGAAGTATTGAGCAGGCCAATAGGAACATTGAGTTTCTTAAACAATTCCACAGCAAAGAAATATCCGATAGCGGTGAAGTCACCTGATGTTTCAGGGCTGCAAATTTTCCATTCACCACCTGTGACATCGTCCAGCGGCTGATCCGAAACAGAAGGAGGAACTTTAAAATGCCGTATCATGGGGTAGTTGCTTTGCTGCCCTTCTGCCATTGCATCATTGGTGTGGCGTAATATCCACTCCATATTAGATTGGCCAGAGCATATCCACACCTCACCAATTAATACGTTATTGATTTCAATTTTATTATTTCCTTTTATTACCAATTGATAAGGCCCGCCAGCTTTCTCCTCGCTAAGCCATAGTTTCCATTTGCCATCCTTTCCGGCTTTCACCGTTTTGCTTTGCTTGTTTAGAAGAACTGTAATCTTTTCGTTAGGAGAAGCCCAACCCCATATCAGCACTGGCTTATCACGTTGAAGTACCATATTGTCATTGAATATTTTGGGCAACGTAACATTGGCGAAGGCAACACCACATAAGGCAATGCATAGAATGGTTAAGTGTAGTGATTTTTTCATATAAATTTTTTTATTAAAGACTGACCTTCTAATTCCATTTTTTTACTAAAAAATCTGGGTTAATCCCTAGATATTTTAATATGTTACTAAAAGGTTGTATTGCAATCTTACTTAACTTTGAATAATTCTTTTTCTGGTGCTGCCTTGCGGAATTCATGACCAGCAATGATGGCTTTCTCCGGGTTATCAATCAATCCAAGGTTAATCACTTCGTATTGATAATTTTTAAATTTTTCATCAACGTTATTGATGTAACTCTTTAGCCTTTCTTCCAATCCCTTAATTTGTTTCCAATATGCTTCAAGGCCTATTCCAAATAAACCGTCCTTTAAATTAAATTGCATTTTTATTTATTTTTTTCGTTCAAGTTTATATATTCTTCTCCTCAAGGAAACGAGTTTGATTACTATTTTTCAATCAACACTGCCAGGCCATTCTCCTTTATTATTAACGGTTCACTTTTGTTAATAGAAACAGTTTGTTTAAATGGCTCATATTTCAAAAGTGTTACCGGGTTATTTTCTTCAAACTCCCAGTTGCAGGCTACAGGTTTGTTTGCATCGTTTGCGATGACAATGGCACGTTTGCCGGTTTTAGCGTTTGACCAGACCTTATAATAAAGTTTACCAGCATCCTTTGCATCGGCCTCAACTATTTTTGCACCGATGTTATCTTTATAGTTGCCAATAAAAATATAATCTGTTAATTCATTCCTGATTGATTCTACTTCCTGAATATATTTGGCCAAATCCTGATAGAGTGGCTGATTCAAAGTGCCCTGGTAAGTTTCAGGCTCCACGCAAATAACAGCACCTGTAAGCACTGCTCCGTTTACGGATTTAAAATCTCTGCTTTCAGAAACATGAATGCAGGATGTCCATTCAGGAAACACATAATGGAGTGGAGACATCTCATAGCCGGAAGCACTTCGGTAATCAATATTAAAATAAGGGAGAAACCGGTCGATACCGCATTCAGACGCCATTCTAAAATCTTTATTAACTGCAAGGCATTTTTTATTAAGTGTATCAATGGCATTTACCAATCCCTGGCACAATGCAACATCTGGTTTTAATTTGTTTAAAGGATTGAAGTCGAGTGAGAAACCAACCACCATCTTATCTATCTGCAAAGCCTGTGCACCGTCTTTAACCAGTTGAACAAGCTGGTCATCTAAAATTTTTCGAATACCTGGCACCACTGATGATCGTACATGATAGCGAACGCTTAGTGCTTTTCTTGCCAGTAACGTGCTTTCTCCCCAGCCCATCCATATTGCCTGTTTGCCAAACTGGTCTTGTGCCTGGTATTTAAACAATTCTTTTTTATACCATTGCGTATTCTGGTCAAGTATATTATAGTTACAAAAAAGGAGGCAATGGTCTCCCCTGTCTTTTATTGATTTTAAGAGTTCTTTAAATTCGCCCTTACCACCAAGTTTTTTTTCCGGAACATATAGGGGGTAATTTCTTTCAAGTCCACCATCGTTCCAGCCGATTAATTCATAAGTATTGATGGAATATTTTTTTGCGTCTTTTGTCCACTGGTTGTATCCTTTGAAATCAGTTACAACCCTATCTTCGGGTTGATAGATAATTGAAGTAAACCAACTGCTTTTTTTACGAAGCCAACTATCGCTGTTATCAAACGGGAAATGAGTCATGAACCATTTTCTATAAAATTGCGAACCCGTATGCCAGTCACCTTTATGAGCCCGCACAATGAACTCCCCAGTATTAAATGTTTCGCCTGAATGAATGAAGGGATACCGAACATGTGAAAAAATAATACCTAATGGATTGCCAACTGCCTGCTCAGTTGTTAACCAATCTCCACCAGCATTAGCAGTACCTGGTGTGAGATACATGTGAAAGGTACTATAGCGAAAAATAGTGTCATTATAACCTAAATAAAGGCCTGATTTATTGGCTGCATCATAAATACTCCACCACGGCATTGATAAGCCTGGATAACTAGAAGAAAACTCTGCCGCTTCAGCCCCCAGGTTTCTACTGCCCGGAAATTTTTTAAAAATCGGCAACTTATGTTTACAATCCTTATCATAGCCCGGTATAGCAAGCCCGGCATCCTTATCGTTACCAAACTGTGTTAATCCACCAAGGCGTGGAAACCAAAATTCGGATATGGAGTTTTTTTCGTTATTAGTCAATTTCGCCTTAAAGGACACATAGTCTTCTATTAGTGCGATGGAGTAAACAAGGTCAATAGAATAGATGCCGTTTACAGAGTGCATTCCTGAAAATGCAACGGTTATTTTATCGTCTTCCTGTTTAATAAATTTTATCTTTTGCTTTGCTCCATCAATATAGTTTGATAAATTATTTTCCGATTGTAAACAAATCCTGAAATTTGCAATTATTTTCTTCTCCTGTATTAGGTCGCAATTATTTTGCTTTACAAAAAAAGACGAAACCGAGCCTGTAGCAGAATCTACAGATATCCGGTAATAATTGTTCTCCAAAAGATAACCAGGTGTTTGGCTAAATGAGGATAAGCTAAATAAAGAAGATAGTAAGACAGCGCATAAAAAGCGATTAGTATAATATCTCATAGCCGTACACCACTGTGTCAGCATATTCGTGAAAGAGATTTCTTTTTTGAAGAAAGAAATAAACTTAGTGGTAAACATTTTATAATATTTTTTTTGATTTTCCCTGCTCCACACAGTTAATGTTGGTGAAAACGAGAGTTTGTTAAGGTTTAGACTCATAAAACATTTATCAACTTAAAATATATTCAGATGACAATTTTTCTGGATGATAATTATTCCATTAAAGACTGACTTTCTGATTTCCACCTTTCAATTCAATTATTTTGCCACGCCATATAAATTCACCAGTGACACCTGGCGGAAGGGTTACTTCACCGGTTATTTTATCTTTGTCTTTACTTTCAAGTTTAAGCTTAACAACAATTTCTCCTTGCGGATGAGGAACCTTGCCTTCAGCCCATTGAAGTGAACCCAGTTGAGGTTCTATTTTTACAGTCTTAAACCCCGGACTTGATGGTGTAATGCCGCATACCGTAGCCAGAAATTCATAAGCCGGGCTTGCACTCCATGCATGACAATCAGAACGTGTAGGTTCAGGGTTTTCTGCAAATGTGGTGAGCCCGATTTTCAACATGTCATGCCATGGATTTAATTGCTCCAGGTAACGATTACCCAATCCAGCTTTTGTCATTGCACGGGTCAAATAGTAGCGGTAATAAAACGTGCACTGAATTAAATCTTGTTCAGTCAATATTTTCTCCACAACAGCCTTTTGACTTTCCTTTGAAACAAGGTCTGTTAGAACAGCCATGATATTAGCGTGTTGGCTGAATTGGTTTTTTTCGGGGGTTTCAGCAACGAGGCCTCTTTTGTCGTCCCAGCATTTTGAAAGTGTAGCTTTCTTTAATGAGCCGGCCAACTGCCGGTAATGCGCTGCCTGTTCTTTCTTATTAAATGCATCAAATAATTCAGCAGCGTTTTGAAGCGCATAAACATATTGCAATGTTAGAATAGCCGAGTTGCCATCAGAACCCGCGGGCTGACCGCCAACATCTTTTTTCCAGGGCCATTCAGGCGCCCAGTCTACAAATTGCCACCATGGCATTCTGCCTAACATACCCGAGTTGTCAATATATTGTTCGTGCCAGCTTAAGACACCGTCAATATTTCGAAGAAAGGAACTTACAAAAACAGAATCAGAACGATGCATCCAATAATCATGCACCATACCTGTCCAGAATAACGAGAAGGGTGGTATATACTGAACACTGCTGCTTGGCTGGCGACTCTCCGTCAACCCATCAGCCGAAGTAGATTCACTAAATTGCTTTATGGCTTTTCTCACCAACCTGTCATCACCAAAAGTATAAAGTGAAATTATTGCCTGTATGCGGGTATCACCTGCATATTGCTGTTGCTCATAATATGGGCAGTCGAAATAAGTTTCATGCGCACATAATTTCGCAGTGCGCAAACTAACGTCCCATATTTTCTTTAGTGATTGATCATTACTTGCAAAGGCTCCATTTTCCTCAAATGGATAACCTGTTGCTATGCCATAGAAGTCATGAATGATTAGCGGGTTTTCATTTGTAGTGATTTCAAATTGAATGTAGCGATACGTTCTGAACCAAAGTGAACGATAAATACGATTGGACTCTCCGTCAGGAAGAATCCTGTCATAGTATCCTAATATCTGCTTTCCTTTTATTTCATTCCTATTTCCCTTCTCTCCGTCTCTGTTTCCAGTACTATCATATAAAGCTTCGGCATAGAGGATTGTTATTTCACTGTTCTTCCCTTTACTGATCCTAAATTCAGGATATGCATTGGTTAAAAATGTTTGATCCAGAAGAATAACGGTTTTCGTTTTAGCCGGTAAAACCAGATCGCCTTTTCCTTTTAGAAACTCACTACTGACTACTGTGCCATACGACCTCGCTATTTTGGGAATACGCAACATTTCTTCAACCATGGGAGGTATATCCCGCGGTACTAACATCCAGGGCATAATCCATTCCTGAATCCCCCGGGGGGAAGCTCGACCTATATCGTTAGCAGGCTGCCATTGGCTGTCATCAAAATTGAGACTTGTCCAACCCCAAGGATAAAGTTTTCCATCAATTCGCTCACCAGGTCCAACTGAAATATAAAGACCGGCTCTTGTTCTATCGTAAGGAAGAGGGCTATAGGAAGGGTTCTTAAAAATTTTCCAACTGGAATTTGTATTCACAACACGCTCATCATCTGCATTTCCCTGTACAATGAACGCTGTCTGCTGACTCACCTGGGCGGGCCCAGCATATTCCGCATAATTCCATACGACAGAAGCCAGAATATTATCTCCTTCTCTTAAATATGGCGCGATATCAACTGTTTCATAATACCATTGCTTAAGATTACCCAGTGCCGGCCCCACAGAAACCTGCTTATCATTGACAAATAATTTGTAACGATTATCGGCTGACACGTGAATAATAAAGTGCTCCGGCTTTTTATCCAAACTAATTTTTTTGCGAAAATGATATACCCCGTAAGAATTAAGATTTCCTTTAGGAGGGCTTATCCAATGTGCAGACCAGAATTTATTCAGCAATTCAGGATTTATTCTTGTGTCAACTGCCTGTCCGAATGAAATCAGCGCTCTAAATAAAAGTGCTACAAACAGTATAGTTTTCATAAGAATTTTATTGCTTATAGGAATTTAAAAACGACTGCAATCTTGCTCTTAGAATATGAAAATTTATCACGCGATTCTTCCTCATTTTAAAAAGTGCCGTATAAAATAGATACCATCATGAATCTTAATGACTGACCTACACCATGAGAGATGAAAATCATAACTATCAAACGCATTATAGCCGTGTCTGAAGCTCATTGAACAATCCTCTTTTGTCCACGACTATCCATTATTTCGATTTTCTTTACGTTACCGTCCCTTGGAATGAGGCGTGAGGATTGTGACAGGTATCCACTTCCAATGTAAAATTCTGTTTTCTGTTTCTTGCCATTTTTGAAATTAGTTTCACACCAAGCGTCATAGGGATTTAAGGAAATAAATTCAGTATGCTTTAGCCCTTCGAATGCTTTCAGGCTATCTTTATTTTGTGAGACAAGCAAAAGCATTTTATTCGAAAGTACTATTGAAGCAAAAGCTTTTGCATCTCCCCTAACAAGAAAGCCTGTTTGTGCTAGAGATAGCGACTCGAAATTACCACTACCATCCCCTTTTAGCACAGTGCCAATTGAACCATCTAACTGTCCAGTGAGAGGATCAGGTGAATGGTCATTCCCTACAGCTATCAAATCCAAATTTCCATCGAGATCAAAATCAACAACCTGCGTTCCAAAAATAGGAGCGAACTGTGCCGCTTTAGGTAGAGATTTAATTGTGAATTTCCCTCGCCCCCTATTCTCTATGTAAACTGAAGCAAAATTTGTAGCCTTATAAATCATTGCATCGCGAGTAGCTTCCTCGTCAAAAATATTACGAAATGTCATTCGCCCATAAAGTTCGTATCTG
>JAYVBN010000429.1:0-2299 GCA_043750455.1 Bacteroidia bacterium
GATGAAATGGCTGAGCAAATTGAAGAATTTTTGAAAGAGGGTTTGGTGAATATTGTTGGCGGTTGTTGTGGTACTACTCCTGAGCATATTAAGAAAATAGCTGAGGTAGCAAGTAGGTTTAAACCAAGGGAGGTGGTCGCTCATGCCTAAGTTTTTAAAATTAAGTGGTCTTGAGTCAGTAGTCCTTACAGCTAATTCCAATTTTGTCAACATAGGTGAACGAACCAATGTAACAGGTTCAGCAAAGTTTTTAAAATTTATTAAAGAAGATAAATTCGATGAAGCATTAGAAGTTGCTCTTGATCAAGTAAGAGGTGGGGCACAGGTAATCGATGTGAACATGGATGAAGGCATGCTGGATTCAAAAGCAGCCATGGTCAGGTATTTGAACCTAATGGCATCAGAGCCTGAGATTTCGCGCATACCCGTCATGATCGATTCTTCCAAGTGGGAAGTAATTGAAGAAGGTTTAAAATGCATTCAGGGAAAAGGGATTGTAAACTCCATCAGCATGAAAGCCGGAGTGGAGGAGTTTAAACGTCAGGCCAAATTGGTGAAGCGATATGGTGCTGCTACTGTTGTAATGGCATTTGATGAAGCTGGTCAGGCCGATACCTATCAGCGTAGAATTGATATTTGTAAGCGAGCGTATGATATACTGGTCAAAGAAGTTCACTTCGCGCCACAAGACATAATTTTCGATCCGAATATTTTTCCGGTTGCGACAGGGATAGACGAACATCGGAACTATGCACTTGATTTTTTCAAAGCAACCAAGTGGATTCGTGAAAACCTTCCTGGTGCACATGTTAGTGGTGGAGTAAGCAATGTTTCATTCAGCTTTCGCGGAAACCAGAAAGTAAGAGAGGCCATGCATTCGGTTTTTCTTTATCATGCAATTCAGCATGGTATGGACATGGGCATTGTCAATCCAACCATGCTTGAGGTTTATGATGAGATACCAAAAGATCTTCTTGAAAGAGTTGAAGATGTATTGTTGAACAGGAGAGAGGATGCTACCGAAAGGCTTCTTGAATTTGCGGAGACAGTCAAAGGCTCTGCTAAGAAAAAAGAGATAGATGATGAGTGGCGGAACGGGACTGTGGAGGAAAGGATTACCCATTCGTTGGTAAAAGGTATTATTGATTTTGTGGATGCAGACACCGAAGAAGCCCGACTAAAATATGGTAAGCCATTAAATGTAATTGAAGGCCCTTTGATGGTTGGTATGAATGTGGTAGGTGATCTTTTTGGCGCAGGAAAAATGTTCTTGCCCCAGGTAGTGAAGAGTGCCAGGGTGATGAAAAAATCTGTTGCCTACCTTACCCCATTTTTGGAGGAAGAAAAAAGAAGAAGCGGGAATACAGGGCAAGTTGCTCCCAAGATACTGCTAGCGACTGTAAAGGGTGATGTGCATGATATCGGAAAGAATATTGTAGGAGTTGTGTTAGCGTGCAACAATTATGATGTGATTGACCTCGGTGTGATGGTTCCGGCAGAAAAGATTCTTGAAGCAGCGAAGCGAGAGAAGGTTGATGTTATCGGATTGAGTGGTCTAATAACACCTTCATTGGATGAGATGGTACATTTTGCCAAAGAGATGGAGCGTGAGAAAATGACCTTGCCTCTGTTGATAGGTGGCGCAACTACTTCACGCATACATACTGCTGTTAAAATTGATCCTGTTTACTCAGGGCCTGTTGTTCATGTGTTGGATGCCTCTCGGTCAGTGCCGGTGGCGAGTGAATTAATCAATCCAAAAACGCGCGGAGACTTTCAGGCAAAGATGAAGTTGGAGTACACCAAGATGCGGAAGGATCATGAGAACAGACAGCTAGAAAAGAATTACATAAAATTAGCTGAAGCCCGTAAAAATAAAGTGAAGATTGATTGGGACAAATTTGAACCTTACAAGCCCAAATTTCTAGGTAAGAAAATCTTACTTGACTTTCCACTATCTGAAATCAGTGAATTTATTGATTGGACTCCATTTTTCCAGACGTGGATGTTGGCCGGACGTTACCCTGCAATTTTTGATGATGCAGTTGTTGGTGTGGAAGCAAAAAAACTTTTTGCCGATGCACGGGTAATGCTGAAAAAGATCATTGCTGAGAAGAGATTGCATGCAAATGGTGTGTTTGCTTTTTACGAGGCAAATAGCAATGACCACGATGATGTAATCCTTTATGAGGAAGGTAAAGAATTCAAAAAACTTCACTTTTTGAGGCAACAAAACAAAAAAGCTCAGAACCTTCCTAATTTTTGTTTATCCGATTTCATCGCACCCAAGTCAAGCGGT